>DASUME010000902.1:0-16698 GCA_036277895.1 Polyangiales bacterium | reverse complement strand
GCTTCGCTTCGGTGGTGCACAACCAGCGCCTGATCGTCGCCTACGCGGGCGCGGGCGATGCGTCGCAGGTGCGCGTGCGCAGCATGTCGCTCTCCCAGGCCGACGCCGCCGAGGAACAGGTGCCCGCCGTCTGCTGGTCGGACTCGCGCGGGTTGTGCAGCACTCCGACGCTGGCCCTGGTGGGCGAGCGCGTACTGCTGGGCGCCCGCGAGAGCACCGACTTACGCGTGCTCGAGTCCGGCGACGCGGGCCTCACGTGGATCCCGCTGAAGGGCCTCGACCGCAACGACTGACCGAGCACGCGGCTAGGGGTTGGAGGCGACTAGCTCGACGGTGGGCGGTGGCAGCACGGGGGCGGCGTCGCGTACGCGGATCAGGCCGTTGAGTACGCCCACGTAGGCGGTGCCGTCGGGGGCGATCGAGATCGCGGCCCAGTTGTTGTCGTAGCGCACGCCGGTGCCGGTGAGCACCTTGTAGACCGTCTCGCCGGTGTGCCAGTCGAGCGCGGTGAAGTAGTACGCGTCGCCGCTCTGATCGGGCAGCTTCGTGTACACGTAGACCAAGCCGGTCTCGGTCGACAGCTTGGGCACCGTGGTCTGCGAGATCTCCTGGCTCTCCCACACCACGTCGCAGCCGGACTCGTCCTTGCGGACGTCGATGCGCGCGATGCCGGGTGCGCTGGTCTTGCCGCCGCGCATGGTCGCGAAGATGTCGTAGCCGGCGTTGTTCTCCACGATCAGCGAGCGCTGGTAGCCGATGAACGTGTTCTCGCTCGCGCTCTTGTTGGGCGCGAACACCGCCTGCGTGCACACGCGCCGCTGGTCGGCCTCGCGCCCGCGCCGCAT
The DNA here is from genome assembly GCA_036277895.1 of Polyangiales bacterium. GTDB lineage: Bacteria > Myxococcota_A > Polyangia > Polyangiales > DASUME01 > DASUME01. The sequence continues at coordinate 15,853 of DASUME010000902.1, read as the reverse complement.
CACGATCACGTTCATGCGCGGCTCGGCGTTGTCGCCGATCGCCACGTAGTCCTCGCCAAGCAGCGTCGGCGTGGTGCCCGAGCCCTGGTTGATCTGGCCGATCTTGCGCTGGGTGCCGCGGTCGTACGTCTCGCGCCAGATCACCTCCAGCTTGCCGAAGCTGCCCAGCTCGACGCGGTAGAGCGCGTGATCCGACACCACGTAGGTGGCGTCGCGGCCGACGCTGAACGAGTTCTCGATCTCCTCGCCGGGGAAGCGCAGCGTGCGCACCTCACGCTTGGTGGTGACGACGCCGACCGTGCCGAAGCGCCCCACGAACCAGTAGTTGCCGCGGAAGTCGGGCAGCACGGCGGTGATCTTGTCGAGTGTGCCATCCGCGAACGTGAGCGCGTCGCGCAGGTCGATGCGCTCCTCGCGCTCCAGCCGCGGTCCCTTGGCATCCTCGCGCACGGCCACCACGTCGATCGTGCCGTCGGCGGTGCCGACCACCGCGCGGTTCTGGTTGTCGAGGTAGAAGTACGCGCCGCCCGAGGTGTCGTTCATCGCCTTGCGCAGGCGCAGGATCGACGTGCGGCGCGCGGGCAGCTCGTAGCTCGACAGCACGTGTAGCGTCTCGGGATCGAGCAGCAGCAGCACCGGCGTGCGCGCCTTGACGCACACGGTGAAGATGCGGCCGAGCTTGTCGAAGTTGATCGTCGGGCACTCGCCGCCGACCATGCCCATCGCGCGCGACGACACCTTCGACTGGTGGCCAAGGGGGCCTGACCAGCCGTAAGTGTTCGAGGTGTACGAGTCCGCGTGCATGTTGCTCGCGCCGCGGCGCGCCATGAACGGGTGCTGCGGGAGCGTGGGGCTCTCCAGGGGCTGCGGCGCGTGGGCGCGACCCGTACGCTGCGGGACCAGCGCCGCGAAGTCTTCGTCGTGCGCGATCGTGCGGGGCGCGCCGCGCATGTGGCCGCACGCCGTGAGCGCGAGCGCCATCAGGCAACAACCCACCCACGCGCGCTGCGGCAGGGATGGTCGTTGGCTGAGGGGCTGGATCGACGTCACGGGCAAACTCCTGGGAAGGTGGTGCGATTCCCCTGAGCAAGCGCCGATCCAAACCTAAAGACGAGTAGTTACGCGGCTCGTTGAACTAAAACACACATTTCATGCTGTAGAACATGAAGAATAGCCGTGACGGGTGCTGGGCTCACTCATGAGATATCACGGCTCACTGCGCGTAGGTGTGCTCCAGGTACGCGATGATGCGGGCGGACTCGAACAGCGCGGTGCTGGTGTTCGGGTCCTCGAGGTACGGCACCTGCACGCGCTGGTGCGCCTGCCAGAACGCGTAGCGCTTGCCGCCGGGCTGCGGCACGTACGGGTTCGCTTGCACGCGGCGCACGGCGGGACCCGCCTCCTTCCAGTGTTCCTTGCCGAGGTTGTGCAGCGTGTAGGGGAGCTCCAGCTCGCACAGCCGCTCGCGCACGAGCCGTGCGTACGGGCTCGCCTCGAAGCTCCACAGCTGCAGCGGCTGCGCGGGCGCATGCGAGGGACGCGCGAAGGTGCCGCGCGCGACGCGGGTCGCGAACTGCAGCGCGTCGAACACCGGCTGCACCTTGCTGCGCTTGTACGGACCCGGCACCTTGCCGCGGCCGTACTGCTTGAACAGGTAGGCGACGATGTCGATCGACTCGTAGAGCGTAGTGCCCGTGTTCGCATCGACCAGCAGCGGGTACATGCTCTTGCCACCGAGACGCTCGGCCTCGGGCCGGTAGCGCTTGCCGTTCTTCGGACAGGGTCGGATCGCGACGTCGAGGTGCAGCGCGGTCAGCGCCTCGCGCACCTTGCGACAGAACGGACAGCCCTCGAAGTCGTACAGCGTGATCGGCAGCGGCGGCTGGGTGGCCGCGTGCAGCACGAACGCACCGCGCCAGGCACCGAACGACGAGTTGACGACGGAGCCGATGACGGCAGCTTGGTGGGTGATCGCATCGAGCATCGCGGCCAGCATGGCTGCGCGCTGGCGGCCCGTCCATCAGCGCGGCGGCGAACGTCCGTAGGCGGTGCGGTAGGCGTCGTCCCAGTAGCTCTGCGGGCTGCGCTGGCCGTTGATGAAGTTGTTCTGGCCAGCGTTCGATGGGCTCGGCTGGTGGAGCGGCGCACGGTAGTAGCCCGGGGAGAACGTGACGGGTCCGTACCAAGTCGAGCTAGGCGGCGGCGGCGACACTTGCGGCTGACGCTCCAGCTCCAGCTGCAGCTGCGCTTGCTTGAGCTCGGCCTGCGCGCGGTCGCGGCGTGCGGTGGCTTCCTCCAGCTCCATCTGCTCGCGCTTGTGAGCGAGCTCGTTCTCGCGGCGCGACCCCTGCGCCATACGTTCCTTGCGCAGCTGCTCGCTGCGCAGGACCCACAGCTTGCCCTCGCGCACGTAGCCGAGCCGGCGGCGCGCCTCGGCGTGCTCCGGCTCGCGCGCCAACACGCGCTCGAGCAGCGTACGCTCGCGCCCCGTGAGGCCGTGCTCGCGGCAATAGTTCGCGAGCTCGAGCATGCCGGGCAGGTCGTCCTTGGCGAGCTTCTTCTCGCGCGCATCGACCTCGTCGAGCGGCGAGGTGCCCTTCTCGATGCGAAGCACGTCGGAGCGGTCGAACGCCATGCGTCCGGACTCCAGCTCCACGGTCACCTTGTCGCCATCGATGGTCGCGGTGCCCTCGAGCACATGGCCCCCCTGCAAGTAGACCGCGTCCGCGCGCGCGAAAGCGCCAACCAGCACGATGCCCGCAATCAGGGAGAGCTCGACACGCATGGGTTCAGGCTGCCACGGGGCTGGTTTCCGCGTCCAGCCGGGCACGGGAATGCGGCACACTTTGAGCTACGTTTCGGGGCAGATGAAAATCCAACTCGCGCTCGCTTCGCTGTCGTTCGTGGTCGCCCTCGCATTGGTCATGCCTGCTTCCGCCGACGTCGGTCTCGGTGGCGGCGCGCTGATCGGTACGGGCGTCGACACCGGAGACGTCGACAACAACCCTTATCGCCTCCAGCTCGGCGCCTACGGCGAGCTGGATATCGGCAACTTCCTGGTCGGCGTGCGCGGCACGCGCTCGGTCGCGAGCAACGACGACTGCGTGAAGGGCGACAAGTCGTGCCCGAACGTCCGCGATCTGCGCACGATCGGCGGCGACGTCGGCTACATCTGGCACCTGCCGCTGATCCACTTCGGCCCGCGGCTCGGCATCGGTCACCTGAAGGAAAAAGATGGTGACCGCGTGGGCGCGTACTTCGAGCCCGGCGCGTCACTCGACGTGCACCTGTTGGTCTTCAACGTCGGTGCCGAGGTTCGCTACCGCTTCGTGACCGGCACCGACGGCGACCTGAACGCCTTCCTCGCGTACCTGCGCCTCGGCCTGCACTTCGGCGGCTGAAGGCGGTACGCACGCGTAGCGGTTAACCCGCGTGCGCTTCTTGGACCAGCCAGCGTGTCACGGCGGTCAGCATGCCGAGTCGCTCGCCGCCGCGTCCCTCGCCGAGCGGCTCGAACGCGAGCTTCCGGTCGGCGACCAGGCCCTCCAGGCTGCCCGCCTTCTGCTTCAGGAAGTCGCCCACCACCTTGCGCACGTCGAGCACGCGCGCGAACTTCGCGCCCCGCTCGCGGGCGAGCAGGTCGAGCGCGTAGTAACCCCACACGCAGAGCACGTCGTCCGGCTGCGAGAACGCGTCGTAGCGGCTGATCAGCGTGTCGATGCCGTCGGCGGCGCGCAGCGCGGGCTCGCGCAGGCGCGCGTGGATCATCGGCGAGTCGGCCAGCGGCTTGCGAGGATGCGCGAGCGCCTCGAAGCGCTCGCCGGTCGCGACACGCACGCCCAGCCAGTGCACGAGCTCGTGCGGATGGCGAGGCTCGCCGAGCTCGCGATCGTACGGCCAGGCGTTGGCCTCGCCGCCGACGCACACGAGCGAGGGTGAGGTCAGCTCGGCCGGCAGACGTGCGCGCGCGGACGAGCTGTTGCGCCGGCGCTCGCGCTTGCGTCCCCCGGGGGAGCGCGACGCGAACGCGACCTGCATCGCGACCATGCGTCGAAACGGCGCGAGCAAGGCCTCGAAGCGCGCGTGGTCGCCCTCGAGGAAGGGCAACGCGCACGCGAGCGCCTCGATCGTCGAGACGTACTCGGGCCTGGGTTCGCGCCGGATCTGGTACTCGCTCGGCGCCTTGGGCTCGAACGCGTAGTGCGGAAGCTTCAGCAGGTCCGGGTTCTTGCGCAGCAGCTTGCGCGCCTGGTGCCAGGTGCCGTCGATCACCACCAGCGTCACCGGGTGCAGGGGTGGATCGGTCGCGAGGTCGCGCGCCTGCGAGCTCGGATACAGGATCACCGCCGGGCGGTCGGGGTCGCTCAGCGCCGCATTCAGGCCGGCGAAGTCCTCGGGCTCCACGCCGACGTGAAGCTCGGAGTTGGGCAGCGCGAGCGCTGCGATACGCGCGGTGTTGACGGCCTTGCCGTGCTCGCGCGGGTGCTGCAGCAACAAGACGCGCGTGCGCGTGGGGACGGGCGTGATCGCCTCGCAATAACACACCGTCCGTGGCCGCCCGCAACGCTCGCACTCCGCCCTGAACATCAGGCGGCCGAGCCTAGCACTCAGGCTTGCGCAGGCTCGGGAGGCAGCTGGCGCTGCTCGCGGGCGAGCTGCCAGGACTCGACGGGCCAGTGGCGCCAGGCCTCCCGGTGTAGCCAGCGCATGCTGTCCGCGTCGGACTGGATCAGCTTGCGCTCGGCCGTGGAGAGCGCGGTCGGACCCGAGCGGCGCGCGCGCTCGCGCGCCTTGATCAACGTGTCGGTCGCGGGCTTGGCGTCGGCCTTGGGCAGGCGCGCGATGTGCGCCGCGAGCAGCACCGGGTCGAGCACCATGTCGCGGAAGCGCGCCGACTCGTCGCCGGTGGTCATCGCGCGCAGGTCGTCCGCGCGCAGCACCAACTCGTCGATCGCGGTCTCGCTCGGCACGCGCAGGATGCCGAGCCACTGCAGCGCCTTGCCGGCCCACTCGCTCGACGCGAACAGCGCCAGCGGGATCGCCAACACCAGCGGCGCCCAGATCGGCGACAGCCAGGGCACCAGCGGCAGCGCGAAGAAGCTCAGCAAGCCGAGCATGCCCAGACCGATCAGCGTCGAGGTCACCTCCGAGCTCACGACCTTCATCAGCGCGCCCGTGGAGCGCCGGTTCTGTGCGCCCCAGCTGGTGCTCACGCCGCTCAGGATCGAGAGCACGATCTTGGTGTGGGCGACCATCAGCAGCGGCGCGATCAGGGCCGCGAAGATCGCCTCCACGATCACGCTCGCGGTGAGCCGGATGATGCCGCCGTGTGCGCGCCGCGCGTCACCGTTGAGCGCCGTGGCGAGCCAGCCGAGCAGGCGCGGTCCGAGCAGCGTCAGCGCCGTGGCGGACGTCAGCACGAGCGCCACCTCGGGCGGCACCAGCCCGCGCTCCGACGTGGCGGCGAGGATCGCGCCCGTGACCACGAACAGCAGCCAGATCGGCCCCGCCATGTACGCAAACGCGCCCACGAACATGTGCACGCGGCTCATCGGCTTCAGGCCTTCCGAGACCGCGATCCGCAGGTGCTGCATGTTGCCCTGGCACCAGCGGCGATCGCGCGCGATGTACTCGGGCAGCGTGGGCGGCAGCTCTTCCCACGAGCCGCTGAGATCGTACGCGATGCGCACCTCCCAGCCGGCGCGGCAGAGCAGCGCGGCCTCCACGAAGTCATGCGACAGGATGTGGCCACCGAGCGGCGGCTGCCCGGCGAGCACCGGTAGCGCGCAGCACTCCAGGAACGCGTTCACGCGCACGGCCGCGTTGTGGCCGTAGTAGTTGGCGTTGCCGTCGGCCCAGGTGGCGAGGCCGCGCGTAAACATCGGGCCGCTCACGCTGCCGGCGAGCTGCTGCGCGCGCGAGAACAACGTCTCGCCACGGTGCAGCTCCAGCGGCGCCTGCAAGAGCGCGAGCTTGGGCTGCGACTCCATACGCCGCACCAGCTCCACGATCGTCTCGCCGCGCATCAAGCTGTCGGCGTCGAGGATCACGGCGTACGTGTAGCGATGCGCCCAGCGCTCGAAGAACTCGGCCAGGTTGCCCGCCTTCTGGCGCTCGTTCTTGGCGCGGCGGCGGTACCACATCGGGATCGCGGAGTCGCCGGTGCTGGCGGCGCGGCGGAACGCGCGCTCTTCTTCGGCTGCCTTCTCCGGATCGCGCGAGTCGCTGAGCACGAAGATCTCGAACGAATCGCCACCCGGCGTGCGCGAGAGGGACTCGCGCATCGCGATCAGCGCGGCGAACACGTGCTCAGGGTTCTCGTGGTAGATCGGCATCACGAGCACGCAGCGCGGCAGCGTGGCGCCCACCGCGATGGGCTTCTTCGGGAACAACCCGGTCACGAAGCCGAGCGCCGCGGTGAAGAAGCCGATCGACGCCAGCCCGAACAAGAACGAGAACAACAGCGCCCACACCAGCTCGGCGGCGCTCAGGCCGTTCTCGCCGAGCGCGTGAACCAGCGCGAACGTGGCCAATGCGGTGATGCCCATCGGCACCATCAGCCCGAGGGCCCAGCGCGGCGCGCGCATGCGCGTCAGCTTCTGCTCGCGGAACTCGTTCGGGGCCGGCGGCTTGCCGGCGCGCGGGTCGCCGTAGAGTGCCACCGCCGCCTTGGTGGTCGCGACGTCGCCGAGGAAGATCAGCGGGTGCGCCGACAGGAACGTGCGTAGCCAGAGCGGGTCGATCGCGTTCCAGTCATCCTCGAAGACGGCCTTCAGCCAGTCTTCCACACGCTGCTGCGCGGCCGTGATGGCGAGCTCAGGCCGGGGCTCTCCGCCGGCCTGCTTCTCCACGGCGCTGGCGATCTCTTCCGCCAGCGCATCGACGCGAACCATGTCCGAGACCCCGAGTGCATGCAGGTACTCGGCGACGCGGCGGCGCGCGCGCAAGCCCGGATCGATGATCGGCTCGCGTGTTCGGAGAAGACTGGTGCTCGCCTCGACCGAGCCGCTCAGCGCGTCGGTTGCCACAGATAACTCCAGGTTTCGGTGACCGGACGGCCCCCGCTGCGCAGGGTCACCCGCATCTCGATGTCGTCGGACTGTTCACGGACGGCATCGATCTCGACGCGGTAGCCGCCCGTGTACGGATTCTTCAGCAGCTTCTGCTCGGCGAGGCGACCGTTGTTGACCGTCGCGTCGAGCGTGACCTCTGCATTCTCCGCCTCCTTGGGCAAGTTCGCAAAGTCCACCACGAAGCGCGAGCGTGCCGGTTCCCAGCTTGCATGGCGGGTGCCGATCACGCGCCCCAGCGCGGGGGTGAACGGCAGCCGGTCGCCGAAGTACACGCGGTACTTCACCGCGAACTGGTTGTTCTCGATCTTCTCGGGCACCCAGTAGGCGGCGATGTTGTCGTCGCTCTCCAGGTGGGAGGAAAACTCGAACAGGCGAACGGCGCCGCGGCCCCAGTCCCCGAGCGGCTCGACCCAGCCCGTGGGGCGGATGTCGTAGCGCTCGACGATATCCTGGTAGTGGTCCCAGACCCGGTCGCGCTGCTCCAGGCCGAAGCCCTTGGGCGACGTGAGGCCGAACGCAGACACCGTGGTGCGCGGCGGGTTGTGCAGCGGCCGCGCGATAGTGTCGCCGTTGCCGTCGATCATCACGAGCGTGTCGGAGTCGTGCACCTCGGGGCGGAAGTCGCCGAAATTGGCGGGGTGCTCCTCGCCGTAGAGGAACATGCTGGTCAGCGGCGCGACGGCGAAGACCTGGACCGCTTCGCGCAGGAAGATCTGCGCGCTGATCTCGACGGTGGTGAAGTCGCCGGGCTGGATGCGCATCGCGTAGGCGCCGGTGACGCTCTTGCCCTCGAGCAGCGCGAGCACCCACAGGTACTTGTCGTCCGGGCCGGGCTTCTGGAGGTACATCTCGCTGAAGCGCGGGAACTGCTCGGGCTCGGACAAGCCCTGGTTGATCGCGAGGCCGCGCCCCGAGAGCCCGAGCCAGCCGCCCTTGCCCACGCCGCGGAAGTAGCTCGCGCCCTGAAACAGCATGAATTCGTCGCGGTAGTCGTCGCGATTGATGTTCGCATGCAGGCGCATGCCCGCGAACGAGAGCTGGGCCGCCTCCTGCGCGGAGGGCGGCGCGATGCCGCCGCCGAAGTCGAACTGGTCGGACGAGTACGCGAACGGCTTGGCGTCTTGGCCCTCGATCACGAAGACCGGGACCGGGTCACGGTAGCCGTATCCCATGTGAAAGAACTGGGCTTCGAAGTGACCTGGTTCGCCATGCCACAAAGCGCGCTCGGGCCGGAAGCTGATCTTGCGATACTGCTCCCACGCGATGTCGCGCACGGAGACGGGCAGATCGACGCTGGAGGGCCGGGCAGGCGCGGTGGACAGCTGGCGCGCGCGCTCGATCAGCGTCGGAAAGAACGGCGGCGGCTCGTTGGCGGGTGTGCCGAACGCGCTCGCGTTGGTCGGGCCGGTCTCTTTCACGTCGTTCGCGGTGCCGGGCTTCGATGCCAAGCTGCCACAGCCCGACACGAGCGCCACGCAGGCGATGGCACAACCGAGGAGGGAGGGGGTTTCTCGACGAGAACGTTGCACGATGACTGCCATTCCTAGCTGAGGGACGACGTGGTTTGATCGCGTGTCACAGTGGTGCGCGGGTGCTAGCTTGGCAACTTACTTCCTGCGCAAAATCTGACGAAATGCCGCCTCCGACCGACGGATACGAGAGCTCGATGTTGCGCGCCGAACCGGCCGCGCGGAGCGTGCGCGCGTTGTTGCCCGCGATGGACATCGCGGCGCGCTCGATGATGGAGAGCCAGGCGATCGCCGGCACCATCGCGGGGGTGGTCGCCGATCGCGCGCTCGATCATCACTGGCAGGGACTGTTTCAGTACGCGTCCATCCGCGTGGGGCAGGAGCTGGCCGCGAGCCTGCTGGAGAAGCTCGAGGCCGAGGCGGGGGACGCGCCGCAGCAGGAGCTCGACCTGCCGCCCGGGCCGCCTGCACGCCTGTACCGTCGCATGCGCGAGCTGGTGGCCGCCGAGAAGGGCGCGCCGATCGCGCCGGACTCGGCGCAGTACTGGCCGCCCTCGGACGAGAAGCTCGCGCGCGGCTTCGTCGCGCTGCGCAAGGCGCTGAGCGCGCAGCAGAGCGAGCTGGCCGAGCTGCGTTATGCGCGCGGCCTGCGCGACGTCGAGGCCGCGTACGTGCTCGACATCGAGCCGGCGGACGCGCAGCGCGGCATCGAGGCCGCGATCGCCACCACCGCGAAGCTGCTCGGCCGGCGTCCGCAGAGTCGGGACAACACGCCCGAGGGCGCGCTGCTGGAGGCGTTCGCGCTCGATCCGCGCAGCACGCGTCCGCCGCGGCGCGCGCGCCGCAAGCCGGTGCTGGCCGAGGGCGCGCTGATCGCTGGCCGCTACGAGATCGAAGAGCCGCTCGGCGCGGGTGCGTTCGCGGACGTCTACCGCGCGCGTGATCGCGACGTCACCGATCACGTGGTGGCGCTGAAGATCCTGCGCCGGCGAGCGGCCGATGCGGCGGCGGTGCACGCGGCGCTGCGCGAGCTGCAGCTGATCGCATCGGTCTTCCATCCGTCGGTGGTGCAGCTCAAGGATCACGGCTGGCACGAGGGCCACCTGTGGTTCGTGATGCCGCTCTACCGCGGCGAGACGCTCGCCACGCGCCTCAAGCGTGCGCCGCTGACGCGCCGGCAAGCGCGCGAGATCTTCACGCCGCTCGCGGAGGCGCTGGCCACCATGCACCGCGCGGGCGTGCGCCATCAGGACGTGAAGCCCGAGAACGTGTTCCTGGCCAACCTCGATCTCGACGAGAGCGAAGACGGCGTGCCGCAGCGCGTGCTGCCGGTGATGCTCGATCTGGGGGTCGCGGCCAAAGATGCGGAGCTGGTGCTCGCGGGCACGCCGGCATACTTCGCACCCGAAGTAGCTGCGCGCTTCGCCGGTGCGCCGGATCCGCCTCCGGTGGGTCCCAAGGCCGACGTGTTCTCGCTGGCGCTGACGCTGATGCACGCGCTCGATCCCACGCCGCGCGAGTACGTCGCCGCGGGGGCGGTGGATGCGTTCGTCGCCTACCGTGCGGCGCATGCGCCCAAGATCTCGCCGGTGCGCGAGCTGTCCGATCTGCGCCCCTACTTCTCGCGCTGGCTGAACTTCTCGCCGGACGCGCGGCCGAGCGCCGAGGAGTTCGTGCGCGAGCTCGGGTCGCTGACGCGGCCGGAGGAGCGGGCGGCGCGGCGCTGGGCGATCATGCGCTGGGCGTTGCCCACGCTGTTCGCGCTGATGGCGGTGTTCGCGGCGGTGCTGTTCGCGTTCTCCCGCGAGAACGAGCTGCAGCGGCGCGAGCGCCAGCTGGCCGAGACGCGCGCCCAGGAAGCGCGCCAGCGCGCCGACAACATCTACCAGGACCTCACGGTCCAGGAGGCCAAGCGCAAGGAGCTGGAGAAGGACGTCGCGCGCCTGGAGCAGGAGTACCAGACCAGCCGCATGACGCGCGAGCAGCTCGCTACGCGCCTGGCGCAGACCGAGGCCGAGCTGCTCTCGGTCGCCGAGCGCGAGAAGGCGTTGAACACCACGGTCGCGCAGCAGCAGCGCGAGGCCCATCAGCTCCGCGAGTCCAACGGGCGCGTGTCGTCCGAGCTCGCGTCAGCCACGCAGCGCAACGAAGAGCTGAGCGGCGAGCTCGATCGCCAGCGTGCACGTCGTCAAGAAGTGGAAGGCACGGCGACGCAGCTACGCGAGCAGGTCAAGCGCGAGACCGACGCGCTCGAGACCGCGCGCTCACGCATCAGCGACCTGGAAGAGCGACTCGCGCGCATGCGCAACGACCTGTCCGCTCCGCCGCTCGACCGCCCGAACAAGCACGGCCTCACACCGAGCTTGTAGTCAGAGGCGCTGTTCGGGAGAGGGCTGAAACGGGACCGGCCAAACCTCGACGAACCAGTACAGCGGCAGCGAGACCGGGCCCGCGAGCGCGAACATCACATACCAGAGCTTGCGCTCGCCCTTCGACAGGCGCGCGTTATTGCCGAGCAGCGCGCCGAACACGAGCTGCATGAAGAACCCGAGTCCCAGCGTGGCGCCGATCATGAAGACACCGCCAAAGGCGCTCACGTCGAGCCAGCCGTTCGGGTAGAGCCCCATCATCAACATCGACGAGAACAGGAAGCCGACCGCGGTCATCAGCGCGACCAGCAGGCCGATGCGCACGCCAGGGCTCAGGGCCTCCGCGCAGAAGTCGGGGCGGCGGTCGCCGGGCTCGGCGAGCTGTTTGAGGTTTTCTTCGCTGTCTGCAAAGGCGCTCTGGATCGCGTACGTGTCCGCCATGGTTCTCTCCTGCGCAGCGCAGGGCTCGCTGCCCCACGGATGCTGTCATTCAAACACGATGGCCACCGCCTCGGGGCTGTGACGACAGTGCTTCCAGATCCCTATGCATGGCGTAGACCAACGCTGCGCACGTGGCAGACCTTACTGTGAGAGATCGAGACTGTACCCATCCGTGGGCACGCAAGCGCGAGCGCCCGCGGTGCGGAAAAGGCGCGCCGCCACTCGACGAATCGTTCGCCGCGCGCGCCGCAAGCGTGTGAGCGCACAGCCTTGCACACGGTCATCTCACGCGCTGCGCGCATGTAGGTCCGCGAGCGGTGCAACAGTGCCGCCCCGTTGCCGCAGGCGCGCCACAGGAGGAAGCTCGGTAACGGCTGCAGAACGTACGCGCGAGCATTGGCACCTCGTCTGCAGACCTCAACCTGCATAAACCCTTGCAGTGCGAAGGAGAACATCATGCTCACGGAGCGACTGACCACGGCCTTTCAGGCTCCCATGCGCTCGCTCGCGCAAGTCGTCGACGATGTGCTCGCCAGGGACGTCGATCTGCCTGCGGCGCTCGATGCGCCACGCCACGAGATCGCGACCGCGGACGCGGGCATCATCACGTACTACGCGGACACGTCCGTGCGCGGGCGGCCGCTGGTTCTGCTGCACGGGGTGCACGCCGCGGCGTCGTCGTACGAGATGAAGCCGCTGTTCGAATACTTCCGCCAGGAGCGCCCGGTGTACGCCCTCGACTTGCCCGGCTTCGGCTTCTCCGAGCGCGTGCAGCGCGCGTACACGCCGGCCACGTATGTGCACGCGATCGAGCACTTGCTGCGCAACGTCTCGACGCGCGAGCCGGTGGACGTGATCGCGCTCTCGCTGACGAGCGAGTACGTGGCGAAGGTGGCGCTGGAGATGCCCGAGCTGGTGCGCTCGCTGGTGCTGATCTCACCCACGGGCTTCTCCGATGAGCGCGAGCGCAGCCTGCTGGAGACGCTGAGCCGGCAGCGCGCGCGCATGTTGCCCACGGGCCTCTCGGAGACGCTCACCGGGCGCCTGTTGTACGAGCTGATCGTGTGCAAGCCGAGCATCCGCTACTTCCTACGCAAGTCGTTCGAGCACCGAGTCGACGAGCACATGGCGGAGTACGCGTGGGCGACGAGCCACCAGCCGGGTGCGTTCCACGCGCCGATGGCGTTCCTCGGCGGCGGCCTGTTCCCGCGCGGCCAGGCGACGAACATCTACGGGCACGTGCATGCTCCGGCGCTCGTGCTCTACGACCGCGATCCGCACACGGGCTTCGCGGCGTTGTCGGAGTTTGCCGAGCGACACCACAACTTTCGCACGGAGCGCGTGACCCCGAGTCGTGGCCTGCCGCACTTCGACCTGCCCGAGCATAGCATCGAGGCGATCCGCTCGTTCCTCGAGGAGCAGGACCAGCGCCGGGCACCGCGCCCATACGGGATGCGCGCGGTCGGCTCGGCCTGAGCTCAGCCGTCGCCGCTGGTCGAGTCTTCGCCCACGTTGGAGGCACCCTTGACGCCACGCTCGCGCGCGTCGGGGTGGTTCGACCCGCTGTCGTCCTCCCGGCCGTAGCGCTGGCCGAGGTTGCGCTCGTCGCGCCCTTTGTTTTTCTCCGCACTCTTGGCGTCGTGCTCGAGCTCTGGCTTTTTCATCACGTCCTCCTGCCCCGAGCAGAGCAAGAGCTGCGCCGGCAGCGCGGCCGGTATATTGCATCCACATCGCTCTGATATTGGAGGTCCCATGTCCGGACGACGCAAAGACGAAGACAACTTCGACGACATCACCGCGCAGCCGATCGGCGCGCCGGAGGAGCTGGGCCGCCGAGGCCCCACGCATGAGGTTGGGCTCTCGGTCGACGCCGACGAGCTGGGACGCAACTTCCTCAGCGACGCGACCGAGCAGGGCAACTTCGAGTCCCAGTACGACGACAGCGACGAGCTGAGCGAAGGACCGCGCAGCGACGACGCGCTGACGGGCCCCAACTTCGAGGCGACCAACGACGTCTGGGAGAACACCGTCAACCTCACGCTGCAGGGCAGCGCGGACGACGAGCCGCTGGTCGACGAGCGCGCCGACGGGCTGCGCTTCATCGAGGACGACGACGAGGCCACCTCTTCGGACGACGTCGATCTCACCGACAACACGGTGCAAGAGGCCTCGTTGCTCGATCGCGAAGGCGACGAAGCGGGCGAGACCGAGAGCCCCGAGGTGCGCACCGACGACATCAACACGCGCAAGAAGCCCCGCGGCGGTCACACGCCGAAGTCGAAGTCGGTTCACAACCAGCGCTGATCGACTCCTGCGCGCGGGCGTGGTACGCGCGCTTGCCAATGTCGATCGCCAGCGAGCTGCTCGCCGACGCCGACGCGCTGACGCGTACGCTGAAGAAGCTGCGCTTTGGCGGCGCGGTCAGCCACGTGTACAACCCTCTCGAGTACGCGCGCGCGCCCTTTGCGGCGTATGTCGAGCGCTACGGCAACACGCGCAAGCGTGTGGTGTTCATGGGCATGAACCCCGGGCCGTACGGCATGACGCAGACCGGCGTGCCGTTCGGCGAGATCGCCCACGTGCGCGACTGGCTCGGCGTCCAGGGCGCCGTGGGCAAGCCGAAGCATGAGCACCCCAAGCGCCCCGTGCTGGGCTTCTCGTGCACGCGCAGTGAGGTCAGCGGCGCGCGTGTGTGGGGCATGTGGAAGGCCCTCTACGGCAAGCCCGAGGGCTTCTTCTCGTGGGGCTACATCGCCAACTACTGCCCGCTCGTCTTCATGGACGAAGGCGGTCGCAACGTGACGCCCGACAAGCTCTCGCCCACGGAGCGCGAGGCGCTGTACGGCCCCTGCAACGCGCACCTGCGCGCGGTCGTGCGAGCGCTCGACCCCGAGTGGGTGGTGGGCATCGGCAAGTTTGCCGAGGCGCGCGCGAAAGAAGCGCTGACCGGCGTGCGGTTCGCGACCATGCCGCATCCGTCGCCCGCCAACCCCGCCGCGAACCGCGACTGGGCAGGCACTGCGCGGCGTCAGCTCGCCGAGCAGGGCCTGGACCTGAGCAAGGTCACTCCCAGGGATTGAGCACGACCTTGGTGCAGTTCTCTTCCTTCTTGTTGAAGATCGAGTAGCCGTGCGCGGCCTGCCCGATCGGCAGGCGATGCGAGATGATGTCATCGGCGACCAGCTTGCCGCTCTCGATGAAGCCGAGCAGCTCGTCGATGAAGTTGTGCACGGTCGCCTGCCCCATCTGTACGCGCAGGCCCTTGTCGACCATCTGCCCGAGCGGGAAGTTGTCGTAGGTGGTGCCGAACACGCCCATGATGCTGACGCGACCGCTGCGACGCACGGCGCTGAACGCGGTCTCGACCGAGGTGATGCTGCCGCGCTGCAGGTGCACCACGTTGGCGAGCTTCTTCAGCAGGCCGCGCTCCGGCTCCATGCCCACCGCCTCGATCACCACGTCCGCGCCGCGGCCGTGCGTGTGCTCGCGGATCACCTCGACGGGATCCACCTCGGAGGCGTTGATCCCGATCGCCCCCGACGCACGCTGTGCGGTGTCGAGGCGATATGGCTGCACGTCGACGCCGAACACCTTGTCGGCGCCCATCAGCTTGGCGAGCTTGAGCGCCATCTGTCCGACCGGCCCGCAGCCGATCACCGCCACGCTCTCGCCCGGCTTCAGCTCCGCCCACTTCAAGCCCGAGTAAGCCGTGGGGATGATGTCGCTCAGGAACAGCGCCTGCTCGTCCTTGAGCGCGCTCGGCACCTTGCGCGGGCCGTAGTCCGCGAACGGAACGCGCACATACTGCGCCTGTCCGCCCGAGTAGCCGCCATACAGATCGGTGTAGCCGAACAGCGCGCCGCCCTTCTGCGAGAGCAAGCCGCCCTCGGGACCGTAGTGCTGCGGGTTCGAGCTCTCACACTGCGTGGGAAAGCCGCCGTCGCAAAACCAACAGTCGCCGCATGCGATCGGGAACGGCACGACGACACGGTCGCCGCGCTTCAAGTTGGTCACGGACGAGCCCACTTCCTCGACCACGCCCATGAACTCGTGGCCGAGCACGAGCGGCTTCGGTTGCGGGAACGCACCGTTGTAGATGTGCAGATCGGAGCCGCAGATCGCCGTGGCCGTGACCTTCAGGATGGCGTCGCGCGGTTGTTCGATCTTGGGATCCGGGACGTCGTCGGTCGACATCACTTTCGGTGCGTGAAAGACCACTGCCTTCATGAGTTCCTCCGCGCTCCACGATGCAAGCGAGAGGCCGGACGATCACGGTTTGCGCACGGGCTGCGTCATCGAGAGCAGGTTGCCGTCCGGATCCTTGAACCAGGTGACGAGCGCGGTGCCCGCGTTCCAGGCCCCTAGCAGCCCGTTGAAAAAAGTCTGTTCTGGAGGATCGACAGTCCTTGCGAGGACGGATACGGTCTGCGGATGGCGATGGGACGCAAACGGCCGGTGCAGCAGCCCCTCTTTGTCCGTTCGGACGAGCTTGCAGCAGCTC
>DASUME010000901.1:0-6119 GCA_036277895.1 Polyangiales bacterium | reverse complement strand
CCGAGCTGCCGAACGATGGGGGTGCAGACCAAAGTCGGCCGCCAATCCCAGTGCTACGCCCATGGGGCGACGCAGTGATTCCACCGTCGCCTGATAAGGGCGACGACGGGTGCCGGCTCGCGGGTAGCGGGGCGAGTGGGTTGGCGAACCTGCTCATGTTGCTCGCGTGCGTGTTCGTGCGCAGGCGTCGCTAGCTTGGCAGGCGTTCGCGTTCGGGGGATTCTAGGGGCCCCCCGGACGCGAAGGTGGTCGAGCAGGTGTACGCAAACAAGTTCGGAACGCTGGCGCTGGTGTTGGTGCTGGCTGGCTGCGACAAGGACGGGCCCGAGGCCACGCCCTCGCCGCCGCCAGCTCCGGTCGTCGAGGCGCCTCGGCCGCCGCCGCTCGCGCCGCCCACCGAGCCGCCCCCGCCCGAGCTGCTGCAGCCCGTGGAGCTGTGGCGTGACGGCAAGCCCGCGGGACAGGTCGACGCGCAGGGGCCGGACAAGGACAAGTACGTCTTCCTCGACCTGGGCGAGGGCTGGACGCCGCTGTTGTTCACCGATGGGCTCGACTGGCGCAAGAAGCCGGTGCCGCACAAGTTCCGCACCACGTACCTCTCGCTCGCACGCGGCGAATTCCCGCACGACGCGTACGGCGAGCGCGCCAAGGAGGACAAGTACCTCGAGCTGTACGGCATCATGCCTTCGGTCGCGGCGCTGCGCGGCCGCATGAGCTGGGCACGCTCGTTGGAATGCGCCAAGACGCTCGACCTCACGGCGCTCCAGACGTTCGACGGCGTCGTCGCCTACGACAGCCCTTCAGAGGCGCTGCGCAAGCACGCCAAGTTCGCGGCCGCCGAGCAGGTCGTGCAGGAAGCGCTCGCGACCAAGAAGATCGCGTCGCTCGAAGACTCGGCGCAGCTCGACAACAAGCAGAAGGCGCAGCTCGCCTACTACCTCGAGCAGCGCGACGACGACGCGGCGATCCAGGCGGCGCAGCTGCGGCTCGAGTGCGAGGGCTACTTCAAGAACAAGGGCAAGTGGGTACGCGGCGCCTTCGACTGGCCGACGCACGAGGCGCTGGCCGAGTTCGAGCGCCGCCATCGCGTGTTCAGCTGGGGCGTGATCAACGCGCCCACGCTCGCCGCGCTGCGCATGGACACCGCCGAGGCCGAACGCCAGGCCGTGCTGCGCGTGCTGACGGAGCGCGCGATGCACAGCTTCGGCGCGCTGGAGGACGGCAGCGCGATCGAGCTCGACGGCACCCCCGCGAAGTTCATCGGCGCGGACGGCAACGAGCACGAGGTGCCCAACCTGGAGGCGCAGCTGCGCGACGCCGTCGCGAAGGCGTTCGGGCTCGCGGATGCGGAGACCACGTTTGCGTTCCTGGAGTCGCTCGGCAAGCTGGAGAAGAACGGCCACCACTTCCTCGCCATCGATGCGCCGCCGCGCCCCGAGTACCACACCGACGACATGGACCTGGTGGTCGGCAACGACCGCGGCGACGTCTGGTACGAGTTTCCCTACGACCAGCAGGGCAGGGAGCGCGCGCAGGCCGTGAACGTCCGGCCGCACACCAACCTGTTCGTCAACTACCTGGGCCAGCGCATCCCGATCGCGAGCTATGGCACCACGATCGGCGGCTGGAAGAGCGAGCTGATCGAGGGCTCGGTGTGGTGGAAGTACAAGGAGTCGCCGGCCGGCGAGGTGTTGTGGAAGGACATCGTGTCCGCGCCCGTGTGGCTGCCGCCGAGCAGCACGCCGCCGCGCGATCTGCTCAAGCGCAAGAAGAAGGGCGGCGGCCAAAAATGGGAGCCCAACTACCACGAGACCGGACCTAGCTACGCGTCTGCATACGGTCTGGTCGCGGCTTACCATCGTCCGTTCGAGCGCACCGACGAAGGCGGTCTGCGCATCACCGGCGACGACGGCATTCGCTCGCACGGCTCGGTCGCGTACATGAGCATCATGCGCACGCACTCGCACGGCTGTCACCGCCTTCACAATCACATCGCGGTGCGGCTGTTCTCGTTCGTGCTCAACCATCGCCCGCACATCCGCACCGGCCATCAAGAGACCGACTTCACGCTCGAGATGGACTACGACGGCGAGCACCACAAGATCGAGATCAAGGAGGGCGGCTACGTGTTCCGGCTCAACAAGCCGATCTTCGTGACCGTCGAGGAAGGGCACATCAAGGGCGTCGCCGAGCACGCGATCGAGAACCCGATCCCGAAGTTCAACGCCAAGTGCAAGGCGTACTACCTGCCCGATGGAGGTGTGGTCGCGCCGCAGCCCGATGGAACCTTGCTCGCTGCGGAGGCGCCACTCGATTGCGATCCGGAGCTGCCGCCACTTCCGCCGCCGCCCGCGGGACCAGGGACCACGCCGCCGATCCCGGGCGTCACGTCGAGCGGGCAGCCGGAGCTGGTGAACACGCAGCCGGCCGCGGCGCAGACGCAGCCCGACGAGAAGCTCGGCGCGGGCACACCCTGACTATTCGGCGGCTTCTTCGTGTGCTTCGGCCGCGTGGGCGGTCTCGCTGAGCGGGTCGTCGTGCGACGCCCCGGGCTTGCCGCCGCGCACGACCAGGTAGAGCGCGAGGCCGGCGAGGGCGCCCACCGCGACCAGCAGCCCGACTGCCTTCTTCTTCTTCGCCTTGGCAGCCACCGCGACACCCGCCTTCTTCGGCAGCGGGAAGCGGATCGTGCGCATCACCTTGGCGTCCATGTCGAGCAGCAGGATGGCGTCGACGCCGAACGCGAGCTGGTACTCCAGGATCTGCCGGCGCGTGGCCTCGTTCTCCAGCTTGGCCGCCTTGCCGGTCTTGACCTCGGCGAGGAACGACTGGCCGCCCTTCTCGAGCAGCCAGTCGCCGGCCAGGTTGATCGCCTGCGGCTCGCCGTCGACGACCGCCCAGTAGCTCGCCGGCGGGCGGCGCTGGATCACCTGGTAGCCGAGCTTCTTGAGCAGCTTCTCGGCGTCTTTCTCGCTCTTGATGCCGTGCTTGGCAGCCTTGGAGGCGCTGCGCTTGGCGACGAACGTGCGGCGCAGCCCCTCGAGCCATCCGCCGAGGACCAGGAACAGGACGGCCACCCCGACCAGGGCGAGCAAGACGGTACGATCCACGATCCTTGCGTCCCACTGCTCGCCCCGCACCGTCAACTTCTCGGCCCGCACGTGCGCAACCTCCGGTGCGTGCGGCCGAGAAGGGAGCGATGCCGAACAGGATCGCGATCGCGGAGCCGGATTACCCGGGTTGTTTGCTCGACCTCGAAGACCCGCCGGCCGCCGTGCACGTCGCGGGTGTGCTCCCGCCGCTCGAGCGTGCGGTGGCGATCGTCGGCACGCGGCGCGTCGACGTCGCGGGCACGCGCTTCGCGCGCGAGCTCGCGAGTGAGCTCGCGCGCGCCGGCTGCACGATCGTGTCCGGCGGAGCGCTCGGCATCGACACGGCCGCGCACGAGGGCGCACTCGACGTCGGAGGCGCCACCATCGCCGTCTTGCCCAGCCGAGTCGACGCGCCGTACCCGCCGCGTAACCACGCGCTGTTCGCGCAGATCGCGGGCACCGGCGCGCTGCTCGCGGAGGAAGGCGAGCTCGACCCGCGCTACGCGAGCACGTTCCTGTCACGCAACCGTCTGATCGCCGCGCTCGCGCCGCTCACGATCGTGGTGCAGGCGCCGGTGCGCTCGGGTGCACTGTCTACCGCGGCCCACGCGCGCAAGCTCGGCCGGGTGGTGATGGCCGTGCCGTTCGCGCCCTGGGAGGTGCGCGGCGAGGGCTGCCTCGGGCTGTTGGCGAGTGGCGCGCGCATGTGCCGCAGCAGCGCAGACGTGCTCGCGTCGATCGCGGTGGAGCCGCTGCCCGCGCCCCCAAGACCGCGTGTGCCGCGGGTGCGCGACGAGGACGAAGCCGCGGTGCTCGAGCGGCTCGGCGCCGCGCCCACCACCGTCGACACGCTGTGCGATCAGACGCAGCTGAGCGCGCCACGCGTGCAGCGGGCCATCTTGATGTTGTTGCTCGCAGGCGAGCTCGCGGAGCCCGCCGCGGGCCGGTACGTTCGGGTGCGCTGACTCACCCTGGCAGGGCTCCCCCTTGCCAAGCGGGTCGGCCATGTCCAGGCTGGCTGACCGACCGGACGATCTTCGGTCATGGGGCGAGCGGCCCGGAGAGCGGGCGTGAGTGCCCGTTAAAGGAGCGATTTTTGGGCCGGTGTTGCCGGCCAAACCGGGCCGGTGGGTTGGCGAGGTTATTGCCGACTCCATCGCGATGTCCTATCGCTAGCGGCTCCGAGTGGGGGCCGAGCGCCCGCCACGAAGTCGAGGAGGCCAACAAAGGCAAGGGAAGTCGAGGTCTTGAAGTGGATGCGCCCGAACGCGCGTTCAGCGAGTCGCCTCGATCTCCCGCCTGCGAAGGCCGTCCAGAAGTTAGTTGCGGGCGCTCTGCCCGTATCGGTTCGTGAAGCCGGCCATGCGCCCGCTTCCCCTGAAAGGACACCGCCGAGATGGCCGCCAAGTCGCTAGTCATCGTCGAGTCCCCCGCCAAAGCGAAGACCATCCAGAAGTACCTCGGTAAGGACTACGAGGTCATGGCTTCGAAGGGCCACATCAAGGATCTGCCCAAGCGCGGCGGCGTCGACATCGAGAACGACTTCAAGGAGACCTACGAGGTCATCGAGGAGAAGGGCAAGGGCGAGGTCGTCAAGGCGATCCGCGACAAGGCCAAGAAGGTCGAGCAGGTGCTCCTCGCCATGGACCCGGATCGCGAGGGCGAGGCGATCGCGTCGCACATCTACGAAGAGGTGAAGGCGACCGAGACCAAGGCGACCATTCGGCGCGTGCTCTTCAACGAGATCACCAAGAAGGGCGTCTATCACGGGCTCGATAACCCGCGGGACATCGATCAGCACCTGTACGAGGCGCAGCGCACGCGCCGCGTGCTCGACCGCATCGGTGGCTACCCGCTGTCGAACCTGTTGTGGCGCAAGCTCGCGTTCGGCCTGAGTGCAGGCCGTGTGCAGACGCCGGCGCTGCGTCTGATCGTCGACCGTCAGAAGGAGATCGACGCCTTCATCCCCACGCCTTACTGGCTGGTGGACGTCGGCCTCAAGGGCAAGGCAGACCGTCAGTTCACGGCGCTGCTCGACAATGTCAACGGCGAGAAGCTGGAGCGCGTGAGCTCGCGCCCCGCCGCCAGCAGCGAGCTGGAGGCGCAGCGCTACGTCAACGACCTCAAGCGCGCCGACTACCGGATCTCGAACATCAAGAAGCGCCAGTCGAGCCGCAAGGCTCCGGCGCCGTACACTACCTCCAAGCTGCAGCAGGACGCGTCCACGCGCCTCGGCATGCAGCCCAAGCGCACCATGCGCGTTGCCCAGGGCCTCTACGAAGGCATCCAGATCGGCAAGGGCAAGGAAGGCGAGCTGGTCGGTCTGATCACCTACATGCGTACGGACTCCGTGCGCGTGTCGGACGACGCCGTGACCGAGGTGCGCGCGTTCGTCGAGACCACGTACGGCAAGAGCTTCCTGCCGGCCGAGCCGAACGTCTTCAAGACCAAGAACCAGCAGAACGTGCAGGACGCGCACGAAGCGATCCGCCCGACGCGCCTCGATCTTCCGCCCGAGAAGGTCAACGAGTACCTCAAGGACGAGCAGCAGCGCCTGTACAAGCTGATCTGGGATCGCTTCGTGGCTAGCCAGATGACGCCCGCCGTCTACGATCAGACCACGGTCGAGATCGAGGGTAAGGTCGAGAAGAACACATACGGCCTGCGCGTCAGCGGCAGCATCTTGCGTGAGGCCGGCTGGCGTAAGGTCTACGGCGCGGGCGACACGCAGCTCGCGGGTGAAGAAGAAGCGCCCAGCGACGAGGACAAGACGCTGCCGCCGATGGACGACGGCGAGCGGCTCGTGCTGGTCGATCCGCCCGGCGTGGTCAGCACCTACAAGCAGACCGAGCCGCCGCCTCACTTCAACGAAGCGAGCCTGGTCAAGAAGCTGGAAGAAGAGGGCATCGGTCGTCCCAGCACGTACGCGGAGATCCTCAGCAAGGTGCTGGCGCGCGACTACGTCGTGAAGGTCGAGAACAAGCTGGTCGCCACTGACCTCGGCAAGCTGGTGATCGAGAAGCTGGT
>DASUME010000900.1:0-3660 GCA_036277895.1 Polyangiales bacterium | reverse complement strand
GCTCCGCAGCGACGAGATGAAGAAGGTCCACCACCCCGTGTTCATCGTAGGGGGCTTCTTCGACATCTTCGCGCCCGACGAGAGCCGGATCGCGAGCGAGCTACCGCGCCACGCGCGCGACGTCTCAATCGTGCTGGGGCCTTGGACCCACGCCGGCCCGGCAGCCATGCAAGGCGAGCTGGTGTACCCGCGCGACGCCGCGTTGCCGTCGCTCGACGACGAGGAGCGCGCGTACTTCGCCTGGTGCTTGCGCGGCGCGGCCCGGCCCGTGCTCCCCGCGGTGCGTTACTACCTGAGCGAGCTCGGCGAACGCGAGCACGACAAGTTCGCGATGCGTGGCGAGTGGCGCACGAGCGAGCGCTGGCCGCCCGCGCAGACGCACGCCGTCTCGCTGTTCCTCGCCCCGGATCATGGTCTCGCCACACAGACCGCAGCGGGCGCACCGGTCGCGCTGGAGCTCGATCCGTCCGACCCGATGCCGACGCGCGGCGGCGGGAACTTCTCGACCCCGGCGGGCCCGTTCGAGCAGAGCGAGCTCGATCGCCGGCGCGATGTGTACGTGGCGACGACCGCGCCGCTCACCAGCCCCCTCGAGCTGGTCGGCACCCCGCGCGCGTTCGTGTGGGCGGCGAGCACGACCGACGACCTCGACGTGGTGGTGCGCTTCGAGCAAGTCACGCCGGACGGTGAGGTGGTCGCGTTCGCCGATGGCCTGCGACGCGGGCGGTTCGTGCAGGGCGACGACGCGATCCGGCCGCTGAAGCCCGGTGAGCCCACGCTGTTCGCGGTCGAGCTCGGGCCGATCGCGCTGCGCGTGCGCGAGGGCTCCGCGCTGCGCATCGCGATCAGCGGCGCGAGCAGCCCGCGCTACGAGCCCAACCCGAACCGCGCGCTGCCGCTCTCGACCGCGGCTGCGCCGGTCGCCGCCACACTCTCGCTCTACCTCGACCCTGCCCACCCGAGCCGCCTCGAGCTGCCGCTGCTGCGCGGTGCGCTGCCCACGGGGAGCCCGCCTCGGGGCATCCTGTCGCACGGTTGGGCCTTGCTCGCCCTGGTCGCCGGCATCGTCGCCGCCGGGGTGCGATTTCGCCGGCGCAAGACCTAACGGGAATTCGACGAGCCTCGCAGAATCTCGCGCCTCTACCTTGACAGCAATCACTGCAACGGTCACAAGTGACGCATAACGAGATGCGACGCCCGGCGCTGTGCCGAGAGTGTCCCGCCGCGCCGCGACCGGCGCCGTTGCCTGCGCGTGTTCACGCGCCGAAGGAGATTCGTATGTCCCGCTCCCCCGCCTCCGAAGCCCGCCGCGCCGAGCGCGAGGAACGAAAGGCCGCCCGCCGCGTGCGCAGCGAGCTTCGCCGCAGCGAGTCCGCCGCCCGCCACGAGGAGCGCCGCCGCGCCCACGACGCCGAGCGCGCACGCCGCAAGGTCGAGCGCGAGGCGCACATCGCAGAGCGCCGCACCGAGTCCGCCGCGCACCGCGCACAGCGCGAGCTCGCGCAGGCCGAGCGCCGGGCGAAGCGCCGCGCCAAGCGCGAGCAGCGCGAGGCCGTGCGCACCTTGCAGCGCGATCAGCGCCCCGAGCCGCTCGACGCGCGCACCCAGATCAAGCTCGCTCTGAAGGCGCTCGACGCGATCCTGGTCGCGGTCGAGAAGACCGCCTGGCAGGTGCGCGAGCTCGGCGAGAGCGTGCGCTCGGCCTGGAGTGGCGAGGGCGAGCCGAGCGACAACGTGCGCCAGCTGCGCAAGGCGATCGACTGGCCCAAGCGCATCGCGCGGCTCGGCCAGAGCGGCCTCGTGCTCGGCCGCGTGGGCGCCGCCTACCGCCTGCACACCACTCGCGCCGCGTTCATGACCCGCGAGGGCGCCACGCTCGCCCGCGCCGCGCTGCACGAAGACTCCGCGCGTCGGCTCTACGAGCTCTCGATCAAGCAGGGCGGCGCATTCCTGAAGCTCGGCCAGATGCTCTCCTCGCGCCCCGACCTCTTGCCCGAGCCGTACGTGCGCTGGCTCGGCAAGCTGCAAGACGCTGCGCCGCCGGTCTCGTACGCAGTCATCCGCGACGCCGTCGAGAGCGAGCTCGGCCAGAAGCTGGAAGAGGTGTTCGCCAGCTTCGACGAGGCGCCGCTCGCCTCGGCCAGCATCGGCCAGGTCCACCGCGCCTCTTTGCGCGACGGGCGACAAGTCGCGGTCAAGGTCCAGCGCCCGCAGATCGGTGAGCTGGTCGCGCTCGACATGGATCTGCTGGAGATCTTCGTGCGCGCCCTGGCCCAGAACCTGCCCGGCCTCGACTTCGACACCATCATCAGAGAGACACGTGCGATGGTGTCGGCAGAGCTCGACTACGAGCGTGAGGCCGAGCTGACCTCCATGCTTTCTTCTTACTTCCAGAGCGACGCCCAGATCCACGTGCCGCAGGTGATCCAGGCCACACCGCGCCTGCTGATCACGGCGTTGATGCCCGGCCAGAAGATCACGGACGTGCTCGACCGCCTGGCCGCGGCGGGCAACCAGCCGCAGCTGAGCGCGCTGCTCGCTCGCGTGCTCGAGGCCTACGCTCGCCAGGTGCTCGAGGTCGGCGTGTTCCAGGCCGACCCGCACCCGGGCAACATGCTCGCCACCGACGAGGGCGCGCTGACCGTGCTCGACTTCGGCTGCGCGAAGGAAGTGGAGCCGGCGCGCCGCCTGATGCTGCTCGACCTGATCGCCGCCACCGTCATGCGCGACACCGCAGGCATGACGGACGCGATGGTCGCGCTCGGCTTCGTGATGAAGAGCGGCACGCGCGAGGGTGTGCAGGCGCTCGCGTGCGCGGCGCTCTCGCAGATGTCGCTCGCGTCCGAGACGGGCTTCGTGAGCCAGCTGCAGATGGTCTCCGGCATCGCCTCCTTTGGCCGGCACCTGGAGGGTGACCCCATCGCGCGTCTGCCCGAGGAGTTCGTCATGCTCGGACGCGTCTTCGGCACCCTGTCTGGCTTGTTCGTGCACTACCGACCCGACCTCGCGGCCACGCGCAGCGTGCTGCCGATCGTGATGACGGCTCTGATGCAAAGGCGGGCGGCATGAGCTGGCTCCGGCAGGCGGCGACGTCAGTCGGCGACGCGTTCGCGTGGCCTCTGCGCGCCTCGCACTACCTGGAGCTGGTCAACCCGCTCTGGAGCACGCACGCGCTGCAGGCGCGTATCGAGTCGGTCTGGGACGAGACGGCCGACGCGCGCACGCTCACGCTGCGCCCGGGACACAACTGGCGCGCACACCGCGCCGGGCAATACATCCGCGTCGGCGTGCCGATCGACGGCAAGCAGCTCACGCGCACCTACTCGATCAGCTCTGCGCCGGGCGACGAGCTGATCCAGATCACGGTCAAGGCGATCGGCCGCGTGTCGCAGCATCTGGTGCGCACGGCGCAGCCCGGCGACTACCTGCCGATCGGCATCCCGCAGGGCGAGTTCGTGCTGCCCGACGCGACCCCGGTGTCCCCGCTGTTCGTCAGTGCAGGCAGCGGCGTCACGCCGATCCGCAGCATGCTCGACCACCTGATCGCGCAGGACCGCCTGCCGCACGTCACCCACGTGCACTACGCGCCCCACGCGCGCGACGTGGTGTTCGGCGACGCGCTGCGCGAGCTGACCACGAAGCACCCGCGCTACACGCTGC
>DASUME010000899.1:0-2197 GCA_036277895.1 Polyangiales bacterium | reverse complement strand
GGCTCGGCGTGTCCTACCTGGACCTCTATCAGTGCCACCGCTTCGATCCGGACGTACCGCTCGAAGAAACGATCGCTGCCATGAGCGAGCTGGTTCGCCAGGGTCTAATCCGAGCTTGGGGCGTGTCCGAGTGGAGCGCCGTGCAGATCGTGGAGGCGCTGTGGCTCGCCGAGCGCCACGGCTGCGTTGCGCCGGTCAGCAACCAACCCATGTACAACGCGCTGCAGCGACGCATCGAGCTCGACGTGCTCGATACGTGCGCGGCGCACGGATTGGGCATCCTCGCGTACTCGCCGCTCGCGCAGGGCGTGCTGACGGGCAAGTACGTCTCCGCCTCGA
The DNA here is from genome assembly GCA_036277895.1 of Polyangiales bacterium. GTDB lineage: Bacteria > Myxococcota_A > Polyangia > Polyangiales > DASUME01 > DASUME01. Next base: position 1,858 of record DASUME010000899.1, on the reverse strand, counting down.
CGCTGCCTGCGGGGAGCCGGGCAGCCGACCCTGTTCACGGTGCGCTGCTCCGCTCGCGGCTCGACGAGCGCGTGCTGGACCGCGTCGCAAAGCTTGCTCCGCTCGCCGCGGAGCTCCGCATCTCGACGGCGCAGCTCGCGATCGCGTGGTGCCTGCGCGAGCCGGCGGTGACGTGTGTCTTGATCGGCGCCTCTGTGCCCGAGCAAGTCGACGCCGCCGTCGCGGCCTCGAAGGTGGAGCTACCGCCTGAAACGCAGCGGGCCCTCGACGAGGTGCTGCAGACCGCGCCGCTCGACCAATACACCGGCCGGGCTCACCTCCGCGTGCGGCGATCATGAACTTTCGCTACGAGCTCGAGGGCGAGCCAGTGGACGTGGTGGTCGAGGGGCAGACGATCCGCGGCGATGCGCGTGTATTGCTCGGAGAAGACGATGACCTCACCCAAGGCCGACCCTGGGCCGAGCGGGGCTTCGTGGTCGCGCCTTTCCTTGCGCCGAGCTCGTATCGAGACCTGGTGGAGGGCGTGCGAGCGCGCCTGGCGTCGTCGCTGCGTGAGGCCGGCGCCGTCGTGCCCGCGGACATCCAGCTCACGGACTATCACCACTACATCCAGAGCTCGGACATGCACCTGCGTGCGCTGCGGGATGCGCGCAGTGGCTATTCGCTGCGAGAGTTTCCGATCGCGCTCGAGGAGGTTACTTCACGCGTGAGCGAGCTGCTCGGGCTGCGCGTCACGCCCTACAACCAGCTTCACGGCCTGGACAAGTGGCACGTGCGCGTGATCAGGCCAGCGTCGCGCGATCACAACCCGTTACATCGCGATGTGTGGCTCGATCGCTTGCGGAACGCGGTCAACATCTACGTGCCGCTCGCGGGCAGCACACGCGACAGCGCGTTGCCGCTCGTACCGGGCTCCCATCGCTGGCCCGAGTCCGAGTTGCTGCGCACCGCGCAGGGCGCCACGGTGGACGGCATCAGCTACACCGTGCCGGCCGTGGTGGGCAGCGACCGCCCGCTGAGGCTCGTTCGGCCGACGCCCCGGGAAGACGAGCTGCTGTTGTTCTCCCCGTACCTCGTGCATGGCGGCGCAAAGAACCGGGGCGACGTCACGCGCTGCTCGCTCGAGATGCGTTTTTGGCGCGCTAGCTGAGCGGCACGCCGTAACAGACGGTAGCGACCCAATCGGACGGCGTGTGATGGCGCAAGTAGAGGCGATAGTCCGCGCGCATGTCTGCGAGCTGGCGGATCACCTCCAGCATGTCGAGGGGCCGGTGGTACACGCCGATCGAGAGCTTCGGTCGGTGACGCGCGATCGTGGTCGCGGCGCCGCGCACCGCCCACGTCTCGGCGCCCTCGAGCTCGAGCTTGAGGAACGTGGGCACCTGCTCGAGCACGTCATCGAGCGCAACGACTGGCACGCTCGTACCCCCCTCGTCTCGGTCCGAGATGAGGAGGTGCGATGCGGCCCGGCGCGACGCTTGATAGTCCTGCGAAGAGAAATGCAGTCGCCCAGCGCGATCCCACAGCGCGCGTCCGTCGAGCATGATGCGCCGCTCGAAGTCGGCTCCGCGAAGCTCCAGCGCCTTGGCGCGGCAGTAGGCGAGGTTGACCGGATCGGGCTCGAAGGCGTGCACGGTTCCTTCAGGGCTGGCCGTCAAGAACCGCTCGAAGGTCTCGCCCCGGTACGCGCCCCCATCGACGAAGTGTTCGTGAGAGGTCAGTGCAAAGAGAGAGCTGTCGAAGACGTAACTGTTCGGTCCCGGCATGGCTTCGAGCCCACCCACGCTGGCGCGGCTGAGGTGGGCCGGATCAAAGCGCAGGCGGAACAGCAGCAGGTGGTAGAGCGTGAGCGCAGACA
>DASUME010000898.1:0-11534 GCA_036277895.1 Polyangiales bacterium | reverse complement strand
TCAAAGGCACCGCCACCGGCAACCTCTTCATCTCCGCCGCCACCCTACAAACCACCGACCCCAAGTACTGCGCCACCGGCTGCAACGACCACCCCTTCATCCAGCTCCCGCTGAACAGCGAGTGGACCCACTACACGCTGCAATGGGCCGACCTAAAACAAGCCGGTTGGGGCACCCCCGTCCCCTTCGACACCAGCACCCTCGAGTACCTCCAGTTCTCGTTCCTAACCAACACCGCCTTCGATCTCTACCTAGACGAGCTCAACTTCTACTGAGCCCACGAGTGCGCGCCCCGTACATCGTCGACCTGTAGACCACCGCACGGGGTGATGGTCCTGGCGCGGGCCGCCACGTATTTCTCAAGCGTGTCTGATCACGAGCCGCACGCTTTCGACGACGGCTGGCACTGGCAATCGCCAGGCACCTCCGCGATGCGTGTGCTCGCCAAGCAGTTGCAGGAACTGCTCGACTGGGGCCAGCACGCGGACGAGTTCCTGCTGAATTTCGCGCGCACTCTCCTCGGCCACGATGCGTTCGGCCTCGGCTTCAGCGCGGGTATGGTGAGCTACCTGCCGAACGAGGCGGTCGGCTTCGCGACGGGGACCGGCGAGCTGGTCGCGACGTTCGTGCTCGCGGACATTTTACGACCTGCACGAAGAATGGAAGCGTGTACGCCGGCGAGGGCGGCGAGGCCCTCGTATTCGACGATGCCGGGAACATGTATCGCGGCCACCTGCAGGACAAAGCCGCCTTCGCGCGCGAACCGAGCGGGCTACTCATCGACTACAGTAAACTCAAGCCTCTTTAGGAGACGTTCATGGAAGACTTGTCGGTACCGATCAACGAAGACCGTGCAGGCGAGTTCCTCGACACGATCACAGATCCCGTCGTGCGGAACTTGGTGGGCATGGCCTTCGCCAACGTGCGCTTGGAGCTGGGAACCGGCAACCTGCCCGACGCACCGTTCGACGTGAACTACTTCGTGCGACTCGTACACATGACGCTGAAGAGGACAGACGTCGTGCGAGCGATCCTCGACGGCCAGTCGATCGCGGCGGCAACAGGTTGGGACATCTAAAACCTCGCACTGACAGCCGCGGTGCTCGTGAGCTCCCCGTACGTCCTCGCCGAAGCACGTGTCGACGTCGGTTCTAGGGATTTCTCACGATCGCAGTAGAGGCCCGGCCGCGATTCCACCTTCTCGCGACGCACCGTAATCTGTGGCGCTCCCGGCAGGAATCGAACCTGCGACCTTCAGCTTAGGAAGCCGCTGCTCTATCCAACTGAGCTACGGAAGCGGAGGCGCGAACTTACGCTATCGCGTCGGGTTTTCAAGTTCTCAGGCGGCCCAGAGGGACTCGTCGAGGGCGCTCAGCAGCAGCCGCGCCTCGTGCGCGTCGGGCAGGCCGGCGTCGGCCACGCCTGGCGACCGGGCGCACTCGCGTTCCAGAGTCGCGATCGCGTGGCGCTGCGCGTCGTGGACCTGCGTGCGGTCGCGCTCGTCTAGCTTCGTCATGAGCCAGGTGTGTACGTCGTGGGAGAGCTGAGCGTGGCGGGCTTCGTCGGCGGCGATGGGGCGCATGGCGTGGCGCAGCTCGGGGTCGTGCGCGCGGGCGGCTTGCCAGGCGCCTACGAGGGCGCCGTAGGTCTCGCGTACGCAGCCCTCGACCGCGTTCTCGCGCGCGATCTCTGCGAGCGTGCGCCGCTCGAGTGCATCGACGCGAACGTCTTCGACCCGCGCACCGCGCGCCTCGGCCAGGCGCCGGACCACGCGCGCATGACGAACCTCGTCGCGCGCCGCCGCACTGGCGCGAGCGACCAGCGCAGAAGGCGCGCCAAACTCGCGCAACTCGCGCGCCAGGCGCTCGAACGCGTGCACGCTCGCGGCCTCGAGGTACGCGCAGCGGGCGAGGTAGCCGCCGAGCCCCTCGTCGCGGGCGCGCATCGGGTGCAGGCCGGCGGGCACGCGACCCACGCAGCCGCTGTCGCCTTGCGGGTAGTTCTCCGCCTGCAGCTCGCGCAGCTCGCCGGTGGTCGTGACCAGCAGCTGCACGCGCTGCAGCACGACCGGGCAGGTGTTGGCGTAGCGCACGCCGATCAGCTCGCGGCCTTCGGCGGTGGTGCGCACGTAGCGCAGGTTGGCGCCGGTGATCGACTCGCCGGGTGCGGGGCAGGTCACGTCGAAGCCGCTGCCCGCGGCGAACATCAGCGCGTCGTCGTCGCTGTCGATCGCGCCCAGCAGCGCGAGCAGCTCCGGCGGCGTGGCCCAGCGCTGCACGTCGTCGCCGCGCGTGGTCACGACCGACCACTCGACGCACGCCTGCACGCAGTAGCTCTGCTCCAGCATCTCGGGGTGCAGCGCGACCTTCTGGTTGCAGGCGTCGCTCCTCGCGGTCGCGCAGGCGGTGCCGCGCTCGCTCACGCGCGTGAACTGATCGCTCGTCCACGCCTCCACGGCGTCCGGCGCGCCCTGGATTCCGGATGCGAGCCGCACCGCCGCGTAGTCTGCGGGCGCGCTCAAGCTCAGGCCCTCTGCGCGCACCGGGAAGCCCGCACCGCGCGAGCATGGATCGAACGCGCCGGCAGGGACCTCACTCGGTACACCCGCGTCGGTCTGCGCGTCCGTGCTCGCCTCCGGTCCCGCGTCCGCCGCGGCGTCCTCTCCCACCACTGCCCGCGCATCGTTGCCCGCGTCGCGCGGAGCGATCGGGATCGGGATCAGGAAGCCGCCGTCCACGCCGGTGCTCGGATCCTCGAACCGCCCGTTGCCCCCGTCATCGGAGCAGCCGGCGGCGAGCGCCGCGCCCGTCACCAGCGATCCCATCAGCGTCCGGTCGACGATGCGCCTCAACAACAGCTCGACCGGATCACGCCCCAGGTCGTGGCAACGTTCGCCCATGCTTCAGCGTAGAGCCAACCTCGGCCCACGGACCAGCGACTTCAATTGGGCAGCAGACAAGCCAGCAGAACCAGCAACAGCCCGGCCGCGGCCACCAACCAGACTAGCGTCCTGATTCCAGGGATCCCGAACGCGTAGAGCGGCACGTAGATCACGCGGCCGGCGAGGTAGAGGATCGAGCCCCACAGCGTGAGCGCACCCTCGCGCCCCGCCACGTGCGCCGTCAGGACCGCGGCCACGAACAGCGGCAGCGTCTCGTACAGGTTGCTCTGTGCGCGCTGGAGGCGAGCCGTAACTGTTCCCACCGGGGGACCAGGGCTATCACGCGGACTCAGGTTGTAGCCCGTGCCGGTCTCACGCGTGCGCAGCGTGCCCGCGAGCCCGACCTGCACCAGCGCCAGCACGACGGTCCAACACAGCAACGTCAGCTCCGTGGTCATAGACCTCCTGACTACGGGAGGTAGTCACTGCTTGGCCTCGCGAAGGTAGAGCTCACGCTCTTCCGCGAACGCACGCTGCACGGCGGGCCGCGTGCGCACACGCTTGAGATACCCGGTGAGCACATCGTCCAGCTTCAGCGGCGTGGCGGGAGCCCAGCCCAACACCGCGGTCAGGTACGCGTCCGCCACGCTGAACTCGTCGAGCAGGAACGTGCGCTCGCGCAGGTGCGTCGACACCAGCTTCAGGCGCGCTTCGCTCTTGCTCACCGCGTAGCGCTTCACCTCGTCGGGGGCGGCCTTGTCGAGCAGCGGATTGAACACCGTCTTGTGCAGCTCGGTGCCGATGAAGCACAGCCACTGCTGGAGCCGGGTCACGCCGAGCTCGTCGCGCGGCGCGAGCTGGCCGAACTTGCGCGCGACGTACTGCAGGATGGCTGCGTTCTCGGTCAGCAGCAGCGTGCCGTCGTGCAGCGTGGGCACCTGCAGCAGCGGGTTGAGCGTGCGGTAGTCGGTGCCGTCCGGCAGCAGACCGCTCTTGCCGACCTGAATGAACTCGTGATCGCCGCCACCTTCATAGAGCGCGATTCGGGTAGCGAGCGAACAAGACAGCGGCGTGAAGTAGAGCTGCATCGAGGGTCCCTCCGAGGTGCACTGTCCGCGAGTCACCACCATGCATCCAACGCATCGTTCGTATATGCTCGATGCGTGAGAGACATGCCCCTAGCGAACCCGCGGCTCGACGTGCGCGACCTGCGCCTCGTGCTCGCGATCGAGGCCACCGGCAGCACCACCGCCGCCGCACCGCTGCTGCACCTGACCCAGCCCGCGGTGAGCCGCGCGGTGCTCGCGCTGGAGGACAAGCTCGGCGCGCAGCTGTTCGAGCGCACGCCGCAGGGCCTGAGCGCCACCGAGCGCGGCCAGCGCCTGCTCGTCGGCGCGCGTCGTTTGCTCGCGGAGCTGTCGGCGCTGGAGTGAAGGGCACCGGCATCGAGGTGAAGCCGCTGTTCGCCGACGAGGTGGTGTTCGTGCTCGCCGCGACCCACGCGCTGGCGCGCAAGAAGGCACTGACGCTCGACGACCTGCTCGAGGAGAAGCTGATCAGCCACGCGCACACGCCTCCCTCCGAGAGCCAGTGGTTCATGCAGCAGCTGCTCGGGCGGCGAAAGGAGCGGCTCAAGTTCACGCAGCTGCCGCTCACCGAGGCGATGCTCGACGTCGCGCGCGCCGGCATGGGCGTGGCCGTACTGTCCGAGTGGATCGCCGGCCCACACCTCGGGCGTGGTGATCTCGTCGCCCGCCGGCTCGCACGTGGGCCGCTGCAGCGCCCCTGGCGCATCGCCTGGCGCAAGCAGGTCGCGCCGCTCGGTCCCGCCTTGCGGGCGGCCTTACAGAGCACGGTGCCGCGTACCCACCTGGCGAGCTGATCTCTCGCGTCCGTGCCCCCGCGACGCGTACGATATGCGCGGGGGGAAACGAATGAAGATGCGTTGCGCGCTGGCTCTGACGCTGGCGATGTTCGGCTGTGGCGACGACGATGGCGGCAACCCGAAGCCAACGGGACCCGACGCCCGCGATGCCGGCCTCGACGCCGCGCCGCGCCCGGCCGATGCCGCCCCGCTCGACGCGAAGGTCGATGCCGCGCCGCCACCCTTCACCAACGCATTCGCCGTGCGCGGCAAGCTGATCTCGGCGCCGGGCGACAAGCGCAGCAAGGCCACCCTGGACGCGACCGTCGAGCACACGGTCACGCACGTGATGGCCGTCAATCCCGCGAGCGCCAACCCGGTTCGCTACCTGCAGCCCGTCGCCGCGGACGGCACGTTCGCGATCGGCGTCGACCTCAACTTGCCCTGGGTGATCGTGCTCGTGGACAGCCGCGCCGTGGGCCGCGAGATGGTCGTCGGCATCTTCCGCAGCAGCGCCTTCGGCCTCGACAGCATCGCGGCCACGCGCGCCGGCTCGCTCGAGCTGGGCGACGTCACGGTCGACAGCGCCGGCACCGCCAGCGCGAGCGTCACGAGCGGCAACCTGCTCGGCGCGCTCGGCCTCAGCGAAGCCGCCGCCACGCTGCTCGGCGAGCTCGACGACATCAGCCTGCGCTACGTGAACCCCGACATCGACGGCAACGGCCAGATCGATCTGCTCGAGGGCGTCAGCTACGCGCTCGACTTCCACCTGCGCTTCAACATGCGCGACGCCACCTCGGACATCGGCCTCGACGATCTGCTCAACCAGTTCGCCGACCCGACCACCACACGCGCGACCTACACGAGCGGCTCCGCGATCGCGATCTGGGAGCGCAACAAGTTCGGCGCGCTGACGGCCGACAATTACCGGATCCGCTTCCCCACCGCCTCGGGCACGTACACCGCGCCGCCCTCGGGCGGCAGCTACAGCGCGAACGTCTGGATCGACGACAACGCCGCGTTCTACACCAGCGCCGGCACGGACACGCTCGGCATCTCGTTCGACGCCACGCAGCCCTTCCCGGTCGGCGAGTACGACTTCGAGGTCAAGACCACGCAGCTCTCGTTCACCAGCGTCCGCACGCACACGCTCGAGGAGCTCAACGCGGGCGACAACCTGATCGTGCCGTTCTTGAAGCTGAACACGTCCGTTCCGGGCTGCACCGGCTGGTCGTGCGCGATCACCGGCTTCGACTACCAGTGGATGCTCAAGCTCGACGCCGGCTGGCGGCCCGCGACGCTGGCGGAGATCGCGCTGCTGATCCCGCAGCAAGGAGGCTTCATCAGCTTCCAGCTCGCCGGCAACGTGAACAAGGGGCTCGGCTACACGATCCCCGGCTCGGCGGTGCAGGGCACCATCCCCGTCACGGCGAACATCCCCGGCAGCACCGTCACGCCCGCCGAGCTGAGCGCGCTGACCGTCGATCAGATCTGCCACCTCGGCATCAGCTACGACGACACGCTCGGCATGCGCATCTTCCAGGGCTGGGCCCAGGCGCCTGCCTGCAACCCGGCCCCGATCCCTTAGTAGGTGATCAGCGCGGAGTAAGGCACGCCGAGCTTCGCGCCGCCGCCGAGGAACGTGAGCTCGAGCAGGAACGCGGCCGCGACTACCTCGGCGCCCTGCCCCTTGGCCAGATCGACGGCCGCGCGTGCGGTGCCGCCGGTCGCGATCACGTCATCGATGATCAGCACGCGTGAGCCGCGCCCGAGCGCGTCCGCGTGCATCTCCACCGCGTCCGTGCCGTACTCCAGCGCGTACTCCACGCGGTCGCACTTGCGCGGCAGCTTGCCCGGCTTGCGCACCGGCACGAAGCCCGCGCCGAGCCGCAGCGCGATCGGCGCCGCGAACATGAAGCCGCGCGACTCCACGCCGAGCACGTGGTCGATGCGCTGACCGAGGAACGGCGCGGCGAGCTGCTCGATCGCAGCCAGAAAACCTGGCGGCGACGCGAGCACCGGCGTGATGTCTTTGAACAGGATGCCCGGCTTCGGGTAGTCGGGGACGTCTCGGACCAGGGCGCGCAGATCGACGGTCATGTGTCGTCGAACGTGGACCGAGTTGCCTGCCCGCTCAAGTGCGCGGCGAGCCCAATCTGCGCCTGCTCCGTCATCTGTAGCGAAAGCGGCGTGACCGACACGAAGCCGCGGTCGACGGCCGCCGTGTCCACGCCCTCTGCGGCGTCGTGAGAGGACACTGGCCCGCCGATCCAGTAGTACGAGCGCCCGCGCGGATCGGTGCGCGCCTCCACGACGTCGTGGTAGTCGCGCCGGCCCAGCCGTGTCGCCAGCACGCCGCGCGGCTCGGTCGCGGGGTAGTTCACGTTGAACAGGGCGGCCCCCTCGACCGGCAGCGAGAGCATTCGCTCGACCAAGCCCGCGGCATGCGCGGCCACGCGCTCGAAATCTGCGGCCGGGTCGGCGGAGAAGGCGATTGCCTTGAGCCCGCGCAGGGCCGCTTCACGCGCCGCCGCGACGGTGCCCGAGTACACGACGTCCATGCCCAGGTTGAAGCCGTGGTTGATGCCGCTGACGACGACGTCCGGGCGGCGCGGCAGCAGGCCCTGCAGGTTGAGCGCGATGTAGACGCAGTCCGCGGGCGTGCCGTCGACCGCGTGCACGTCGTTGCCGAGCTCGCGGTGGCGCAGCGGCCACGCCAGCGTGATGCGGTGGCTGCTCGCGCTCTGCTCACGCTCGGGCGCCACCACGTACAGCTCGCCGAGCTTCGCGAGCGCGCTCGCCAGCGCGAGCAGCCCCTTCGCGTGCACACCGTCGTCGTTCGAGAGCAGGATCAGCGGGCGATCGGCCACGTGCGTCCTCGCGTGTTTTCGTGCGCCACAAAACAGCAAACCCGCAGGCCTGGGGGGCCTGCGGGTTGTACTCTTCTTCGTCGGGGCGACTGGATTCGAACCAGCGACCCCCAGACCCCCAGTCTGGTGCGCTAACCAGGCTGCGCTACGCCCCGAAGTCCCAGACCCGGCAAGGCGTCAGGGAGCCGGAAGATAGTCGACATGCGGTCCCAGGCAAGGACGAGATTTTACTTCTCGTTCTGCGCCCTCGAAAGCAGCGCCTCGGCCTTGTGCGGATTGAGCACGCCCTTCAGCACTTGGCTCGGCTTGAACGTCAACACCCGGCGCGCGCTGATCGGGATTGGCGCCCCGGTCTGCGGGTTGCGCCCGATGCGCTGCTTCTTGGCCCGCACGACGAAGTTCCCGAAGCCGGAAATCTTGATCTTCTTCCCGTCCGCGAGGACTTCCTTCATCGTGTCGAACACCGCTTCGACGATCTCGGCGGATTCCTTCTTCGAGAACCCGCCGACCTTCTCGTACACGGCGTCGATGATCTCGGCTTTGGTCATGAAAGCCTCCAGGCGACCCCGTATTGTGACCACGAGAGTGCGCCATGCACAAGCGCAAATAGGCGGTTTTGCTTCACAAAGCCCCGGAGCCCCGAGGGTGGACGCCGGGAATAAGCCGGTGCCTGGCCCAGGAAAGGCCACATTGACGCGCAAAACTGCCCCTGGCGCTTGGCCCATTTCAGCCACGAAGGTCCGCCTGGAAGCGCGATCGCGCCTCGGCGACCACCTTCGCGTGCGCCTCGTCCACGCGCTGATCCGTCAGCGTCGCGTCGGGATCGCGATAGGTCACGCGGAAGGCGAGGCTCTTCCTGCCGGCGGGCAGCTTGTCCCCTCGATACAGGTCGAACAGCTCCACATTCTCGACCAGTGCGCCGCCCGCTTCGCGCAAGACGATCGCGACCTGCCCCGCCTCGCTGCCCTCGTCGACGACGATCGCGATGTCGCGCGCAGACGCGGGAAAGCGTGGGTTCGCACGCACGTGCGGCGGCTGATCGCCGCGACTGACCGCGAACAGGCGCGCCACGTCGAGGTCCGCGAAGATCACCGGGCCGCTCAGCTCCAGCGCGTCGAGCACATCCGGATGCAGCTCGCCCAGCGCACCGATCGCACGCCCATCGATGCTCAGCAGCGCGCTGCGGCGCGGGTGCAGCGCCGGATACTGCTCGCTCAGCTCGCGCGCATCGACGACGGCGTCGAAGCTGCGCCGCGTCAGCGGCTGGATCAGCGCCTCCAGCACGCCCTTGCCGTCGTAGAAGTCGAACTTGCCGTCGTCGCCGAGCCAGCTGCCGCGTGTGCCCCAGAGCACGATCGAGAGCTTGTGGCGCTCGTGCGGCAGCGCCTCGCCGCTGGGGCGGAACGTGCGCGCGAGCTCGAACAGGCTGACGCGCTCGACCTGATGACGCTGCGCACGCAACAGGTTGGTCGCGAGCCCGGGCAGGAGGCAGCTGCGCATGAAGCCGCGCTCCTCCGAGAGCGGGTTGGCCACGCGCACCGCAGGCAGCGGCGCACGCGCGGCCTCCAGCTGCTTTTGCGACGTGAACGCGAGGTTCACCGCCTCGGTGAGGCCCACCGCCGCGGCGCGCTCCTTGAGCTGACGCAAGAAGCGCGTGAGCGGCGAGGCGCCCGTGGACGCCATCACGTGCGGCGTCTCGGTGGGAAGGTTGTCGTAGCCGATCACGCGCGCGACCTCTTCGATCAGGTCTTCCTCGCGCGTCAGATCGGGGCGCCACGTGGGCGCGAGCACCTTCAGCGACTGCCCGTTGGGCGTGACGTCGCAGCCCAGCGCCTGCAGGATCTCTTGCGCCTTCTGGAGCTCGATCTTCGCACCCAGCAGGCGCTCGATCGCCGCGATGCGCAGCGTGATCTCCTTGGGCGCGAACGGCTGCGCGTAGACCTCGAAGCCGTTGGCCGGTGTGCTGCCGCCCGCCAGCTCGCCGATCAACGACACCACACGGCCGAGCACCTCCGGCACCGCACGCGGATCCACGCCGCGCTCGAAGCGATGCGAGGCGTCCGTGTGCAGCCCGAGCCGGCGTGAGGTGCGCCGCACCGCACGCGGGTCGAAGTACGCCGTCTCGACGAAGACACGCTCGGTCCTGGCGCTGACGCCGCTGTGCTCGCCGCCCATCACGCCCGCGACCGCGACCGGACCTTCGCCGTCGCAGATCAACAGGTCGTCCGTGTGCAACGCGCGCTCGATGCCGTCGAGCGTCACGATCTTTTCCTGGGCACGAGCGCTGCGCACGTCGATGCGCGCACCGCGCAGGTTGGCGAGGTCGAACGCGTGCGTGGGGTAGCCGTACTCCATCAACACCAGGTTCGTGATGTCGACGACGTTGTTGATCGCGCGCAGGCCGAGCACGTGCAGCCGGTAGCGCAGCCAGAACGGCGACTGCGCGATCGTCACGCCTTCGACCACCGCGCCCGCGTAGCGTGGACAACGCGCGCTGTCGGAGACGCTGAGGCCCACCGCGGTGCTGCCGTGCTCGCCTGCGCCGCGAAACAGCGGCACCGGCCGCGTGCCCTCGGGCGTGGCGCCCTGGAGCAGCTTCGGCGTCTTTAGCTTCGGCAGCTCCAGCGGCGCGCCGAGCAGCGCGCTCAGCTCGCGCGCCAGGCCGAGGTGGCCGAGGCAGTCCGGACGGTTCGGCGTCAGGCCGATCTCGAACACGGTGTCTTCGAGGTTCAGCGCCCTGGACGCGAGCGTGCCGGTCTCGAAGCGCTGCTCGAGCACCACGATGCCGTCGTCGTCGCTGCCGATGTCGAGCTCGGTCTCGCCGCACAGCATGCCGTTGGACACCACACCGCCGAGGTTGCGCTCGGCGATCACCATGCCGTTGGGCAGCTTGGCGCCGTTCTGCGCGAGCAGCACCAGCTTGCCGGGTGCGGGCACGTTCGGCGCGCCGCATACCACCTCGGACTCGACCTTGCCGTCGAACACGGTGACCAGCGTGAGCTTGTCGCGGCTCGGGTGCGGGCGCTTGGCGCGCACCTCCGCGACCACCACGCCAGGCAGCTCGCCGTACCTCTTCTGCCCCTCGACCTCGAGCCCCGCCAGCGTGAGCCGATCGGCGACCTCAGCCGGGTCCGCCTCGAAGCGGCACAGTTCCTTCAGCCATCGATAAGAAGCGCGCATGACCGAACCTCAGAACTGCGTCAGCAGGCGGACGTCGTTTTCGTAGAGCTGTTTGATGTTGTCGATGCCGTAGAGCAGCATCGCCATGCGATCGACGCCCATGCCGAAGGCGAAGCCACTCACCTTCTGCGGATCGTAGCCGACGTTCTCCAGCACGACCGGGTGGATCATCCCGCAGCCGAGCACCTCCATCCAGCGCCCGTTGCGGTAGATGTCGATCTCGCCGCCGGGCTCGACGAACGGGAAGTAGCTGGGCCGGAACTTCACCGGCGTCTCCTCGCCGAACAGCGCGCGCAGAAAGCGCGTCAGCACGCCCTTGAGCTGCGCGAACGTGACGCCTTCGTCGACTACGAAGCCTTCGATCTGGAAGAACATCGGCGAGTGCGTGGCGTCGTCGTCACGGCGGTACACGGCGCCCGGCGCGACCACCGCCAGCGGCGGCTTGCGCTCGAGCATCTCGCGGATCTGGATCGTCGAGGTGTGCGTGCGCAGCAGCGAGCCGCGATCGACCTCGGTCGAGCCTTCACGCGCGACGAAGAAGCTGTCCTGCATGTCGGTCGCCGGGTGATCGGGCGGGAAGCCGAGCATGTCGAAGTTGTGCTTGTGCAGGTCGATCTCGGGACCGTCCGCGACGTCGAAGCCGAGCGAGGCGAACACGTCGAGCAAGCGGTACGTGACCTGCGTGATCGGGTGCAGCCGGCCGATCCGCACGTTGCGGCCGGGCAGCGTGGGGTCGATC
>DASUME010000897.1:0-7425 GCA_036277895.1 Polyangiales bacterium | reverse complement strand
CTCCACAGGGACAGGCGCGCCAAAAGCTCGCGTTTCTTGGGCACCCAGCTTAGTCACGGAAGATCCCCCATGGCGGTCGACTACGCGTTGTTGCGCACGTTCTGCGAGGTCGGCGCGACGCCGAACTTCGCGGCCGTGGCGGCGCGGCTGTCGCTGACGCCGACCCAGGTGGGGCAACACATCAAGCAGCTGGAGGCGCAGCTCGGCGTCTCGTTGCTGGAGCGTGTGGCCGGCCGGCTGCGGCTGAGCGAGGCCGGGAGCGCGCTGCTGCCGGCGCTGCAGAGCCACCTGGCACCGATCGAACAGACGCTGCGCGAGCTGGTGGAGGCGCGCGAGGCGCTGGAGGGCACGCTCACGCTGGCCGCACCACGCTCGCTGGCGCGCCTGTGGTTGCGGCCGCGGCTGCTGCGGCTGCTCGAGGTGTATCCCGCGCTGTCGCTCAAGGTCTCGCTGGAGAGCGACCGCGAGGTGAAGCGCCTGCTGCTCGAGGGACGCTGCGAGCTGGGGCTCCTGGTGGAAGATCCCGGCACACTCGCGCTGGAGCTGATGCCCGTGCACAGCGAGGAGCTGCTCGCGGTCGCGAGCCCGCGCTATCTGGCGAGAGCCGGCCGGCTGACCAGCGTGCAAGAGTTCCGCGCGCAGCGCTACATCGTCTACGACGCGAGCTTGCCGCTGCACGAGCAGTGGTGGCGCAACACGTTTGGCGCGCGCGAGCCGTTCGACGCGCGCGTGGTCGCGCAGATCGCGAGCCTCGACGAGATGCTGGCGTTCGCGTGTGCGGGCGTGGGCATCGCCGTGATGCCCGATCACCAGGTGAGCGAGTTTCTGAGCGCGGGTGCGCTGGTCGCGCTGCAGCCCGAGCGTGCGCGCCTGGAGCGCCACCCGCCGTCACGCGTGTACCTGGCGTGGCCGCGCGAGCAAGGCAAGAGCGCACGTCTGTCCGCAGTGCTGCAGGTCCTGCTCGCTCCGACCTAGATCGTGAGCTCGGTCAGCGACGCGATCACGCGCTCGGCTTCGGCGAACGAGGCGGGATCGAAGCCCCAGCGTGGATCGACCAGCGCGACCGTGCGCATGCCGGCAGCGAGTGCGGCGCGCAGGCCGTTGACGGAGTCTTCGACCGCGAGGCAGCGCCGCGGATCGGCACCGAGGTCCTGCGCGGCGAGCAGGAAGATGTCCGGCGCGGGCTTGGGCTTCTCCAGGCGCGGGTCGTCGCCGCACACGATCGCATCGGCCTCGAGCAAGAACTCGTGCCTCTGCAGCTTGTGCAGCGTGATCTTGCGGTGGCCGCTGGTCGCGATCGCGAACGGGATGCCACGTTCACGCAGCGCGGCGATCAGCGCCTCGGCGCCCGGCATCGCATCGGCGTTGGCGAACAGGTCGTGCAGCAGCAGCTCGCGCTCGGCCACGTACTGCTGCGGCGTGATCGGCATGCCCAGCTCGCGGATGACGTACTCGGCGCCGCGCATGGTGTCGCCGCCCATCACGGCGCGCTTGATCGCGTCCGTGTACACGGCCTGGTAGCGCGCGCACACGACCTTGGCGGCCTGGCTGTAGAGGTCCTCGGTGTCGAGCAGCGTGCCGTCGAGGTCGAACACGGCGTGGGTGATCGGTTCCATCCTTCGTGCGGAGTCTAGAGCGCGTAAGCCGCGCGCACCAACCGCGCGAGCAGCTGCTCCTTGGCCCCCTGCGGCCGGTCGAGCGCGAGGTGCTGCAGCGCCGCGCGTACCTCATTGCCGTCTGCGGGTTTGGCCATCGCCCGGGCGAGCGCGAGCTTGTCGCCCTCGACGGTGGACGCGAGCTTCTTCAGGCGGCCCGCGAGCTTCCACTCGGCAGCGGTGAGGTCGCTGCCGAACGGCAGGTCGGGCAGCACCTCGGGGCGATAAGGGGCCAGTGCCTTGCGAATACGCTCGGGCGTGTTGTTCCGATGTTGCTCGGGGATCACGGTGTCCTGTGGCACCTTCTGGGCGCGCTTGGCTTCGCTGAGCAGCGAATCCTGCAGCCTGGAGTCCGCGATCGCGAGCAGCCCCTCGATGCACTCGCGGTCGGTCTTGCCGCGCAGGTCCGCGACGCCGTACTCGGTGGCGAACACGTCGCGCATGTGGCGCGGCACCGTGGTGTGCCCGTACTGCCACACGATGTTCGACTCCAGCTTGCCGGCGCGCGACGACGCCGCGCGCAGCAGCAAGATCGAGCGTCCGTCCGGCAGCTGGTGCGCCATGTTCACGAAGTCGCTCTGCCCCCCCACGCCCGACAGCACCTTGCCGTCTTCGAGCTGATCGGAGGTGGCCGCGCCGAGCAGGTTGATCTTCAGCGTCATGTTGATGAAGCGCGCCGACTTCCGCTGCAGGTGCTCGAGCGTGTAGTGCGTGTAGATGCGGTTGACCTCCCCCACGCTGTTCATGTCGACCAGCTCGCGCTGCGCCTCGGGCAGCTCGTGCAGGCGGCGGTAGAAGTCGGCCGGACCGACGAAGAAGGCGCCCTGGATCGCGGTGCCGCCCGAAGGCCCCTCGCCACGTAGCGCGGCCTCTTGCTGATCCTTGTCCTCGTACACGCGTCGGCGCACGATGCCCGCCTCGAACAGCGCGAACAGCGGGTTGGAGATCAGCTCGCTCGCGACGTAGAGGCCCTGGTTGAATGGTCCGTCGTCGCCGATGCCGAGGTTGTCGCGCCCCAGCCCGTCGAGCATGCGCCCGAACGTGGCGTTGTCGCGATCGCGTACCAGCAACGCATGGCAAGCGGCGTCGCCGAGCGCGCCGATGCCCACCTGCAGCGTGCCGCCGTCCTTCACCAGCGCCGCCGCGCGCAGCCCGATCGCCCAAGCCACGTCGTCCACCGGCTCGTGCGGCACCGCGAACGGCGCGTGCTCGAAGCGCGCATCGTCCAGCACGAGCTGCGCGCGCTCGGCCTTCAGCTCGGCCGCGTGCCCGAACCAGGGCAGCTGCCGGTTGACCTGCGCCACCGCGAGCCAGTTGCGATCGCTCCGCTCCAGCAGCGGCAGCAGCATCAGCGTGACGTCCGGGTTGCCCGACAAGCTGTAGCGCCCGTCGCGCTCGCTGACGGCTTGCATCACCAGGTTCACGCCGCGCGACATCATGTCCCGCGCGACGTGGCTGTAGTTGCTGCTGATGTAGTTCTGCTGCGCACCCGCGTTGCCCAGGATGGCGCCCGCGCGGCAATAGAACTCGATCACGCGCACGTTGCTCGGCAGCCGCTCCAGCTCGTCGAGGTAGTCGAGCCGGGGGTAGTCGCCCCAGACGCGCGCACGGATCGGCTCGTAAAAGCGCTCCTCCAGCTCGGACTTGCCGCGCGGCGGGTTGAGCGAGAGCGCGGTGATGATGTCTAGCTGGATGCTGCGGTCCGCGCGCGCACGGCGGTACAGCGCGTTCAGCAGCGCGTTCGGCTTGCCGATGCCGAGCGGCGTGCCGAGCACGATGCGCGCGCCGAGCTTGGTCAGGACGCGGTCGATCAGCGTGTCGGGATCGCGGAGGAGCTCAGGAGGCACGCTGTCGACGTAGCATGATCACGCGAGGATGCGCACGTTCGGCTCGCGTGCGAAGAACCGCTTCTTCGCCCGGTCGATGAAGTCCGGGCCGAGCACCAGCACGCCGTCGTCCGGCTCGACGCCGGCCTTGTCGAGCAGCGGCTGCGCCTCCTTCGTGTGGCCGATCGCCTTCAGGTGCCCGAACGCGTCCATCACGAACTGCACCGCGGCGGACTCCTTGAGCAGCAGCTTGGTGCCCTCGGCGCTGAGCACGAGCGCGATCGCGTCGACCACCACGGACGGGGTGCCCTGGAGCTGGCCGTCGGCCTTGATGCTGGTGCCGTCCTTGAGCTTCACCTGACCGACCTTGGGGGCGATCAGCTTCACCTTGCCGCCCGCCTTCTCCACCTGCTGCTGGATGGTCTCGATGATCTTGCCGTCGGAGCCGTCCGCGAACAGCACGCCCACGACGCGACCCTCGAGCGTGTCTTTCTGGTTGCCGATGATGCGCAGCGCAGGGGACGTGCCGAGATCCTGCACCGGCGCGGCGGTCTTCGACGCGGGCGGAAGATCGACCGCCAGGCCGGCGGCGACGCGCTTGGCGAGGCTCTCGTCGACGTTGCGCAAGTTGGCGAGCACGCGCGCGCGCACGTGATCGATCTCGACCTTCGACAGCTCGAACACGAACGCAGATGCGACGTGTGCCTGCTCGGCCGGATCGAGCGAGCGGAAGAACATGCGTGCCTGGCTGTAGTGGTCGGCGAACGACTCGGGGCGGATGCGCAGCTTGCTGCCCTCGACCGTGGCCGGCACGGTCTTGAAGCCGATCGTCGGGTTCGCGCGCGGCCCGCCGTCTTCGCCGAGCTCCGCCAGGCTGTTGGGCTCGTAGTTCGCGCGGCCCTTGAACTGCGCGGTCTGCATGTGGCCATCGCGCTGGAAGTTCTGGAACGGGCAGCCCTTGGCCGAGTTGACCGGGATCTGGTGGAAGTTGGTGGAGCCCAGGCGCTTGAGCTGCGTGTCGAGGTACGAGAACAGGCGACCCTGCAACAGCGGATCTTCGGAGAAGTCGATGCCGGGCACGATGTTCGCGGGGCAGTACGCGACCTGCTCCGTCTCGGCGAAGAAGTTGTCCGGGTTCCGGTCCAACACGAGCTTGCCGACGATCTTCACCGGCACCACTTCTTCCGGGATGATCTTGGTCGCGTCGAGCACGTCGTAGGGCAGCTTGTTCGCGGTCGCTTCGTCGAACAGCTGCAGGCCCAGCTCCCACTCGGGGAACGCGCCGCTGGCGATCGACTCGTACAGATCGCGGCGATGGAAGTCCGGGTCCGCGCCCGCGATCTTCACCGCCTCGTCCCACACCGTCGACTGCAAGCCGAGCTTCGGCTTCCAGTGAAACTTCACGAACGTGACCTTGCCCTCGGCGTTGACGAGCCGAAAGGTGTGGATGCCGAAGCCCTCGATCGTGCGCAGCGAGCGTGGGATCGCGCGATCGGACATCGCCCACAGCACCATGTGCGTGGACTCAGGCATCAACGACACGAAGTCCCAGAACGTGTCGTGCGCGCTGGCCGCCTGCGGGTAGCCCTTGTCGGACTCCATCTTCACGGAGTGGATCAGGTCCGGGAACTTGATCGCGTCCTGAATGAAGAACACCGGGATGTTGTTGCCCACCAGGTCCCAGTTGCCCTGCTTGGTATAGAACTTCACGGCGAACCCGCGCACGTCGCGCGGCGTGTCGACCGAGCCCGCACCACCGGCCACGGTGGAGAAGCGCACGAACACCGGCGTCTTCTCCCCCTTACGCTGGAACAGGTCCGCGCTCGTGATGTCCGCCAGCGAGTCGTACGTCTCGAAGTAGCCGTGCGCCGCCGAGCCGCGCGCGTGCACGATGCGCTCCGGGATACGCTCGTGATCGAAGTGAAAGATCTTCTCGCGCAACACGAAGTCTTCGAGCAAGACCGGACCGCGTGCGCCGGCCTTGAGTTGATTCTGGTTGTCCGCGACCGGGATGCCAACGTTGGTCGTCAGCGTGTTCTTCGCGTCCTTGGTCAGCTGCTGCGTCTCGCCACCGCTGCCTGCGTTTACACCGTCACCCTGCTTCGTCATCACGCCTCCACGGAGGCCTTAGGTATGTACGGTGTCCGCTTGCGCGAGTGACGCCAGTGCGCTTACGCGGAGTCCCTGTTGCGGTCGGCCCCTCATCATGAGCGGACGGAGGCGACCACGAACAGCCTTGGAAACGTGAGCAGGCGCGCGCCGCCGTGGTGCGCGGGATAGGCCTCGTCGATCGCCGCGGTGTACGCCTCCAAGTATGCCTCGCGGTCGGGCACCACCTCGAGGTACGGGCGCAGGCCGGTGCCCTTGACCCACTCGACGATCGCCTCGGGACTCGGCATCACGTGCTCGTACGCCGTGCGCCAGATGTCGACCTCCGACGCATGGGGAGCGAGCAGATCGAAGTAGAACGCGGGCGAGCCGCGCGACACGCGTGGCTGCAGCGTGCGCGTCGCGGCGGACCAGGGGCCCTCCACTTCGCGCATCAGGCGGTGCGTGGGCTGGTCGAGGTTGTCCGGCACCTGGAACGCGAGCACCCCACCCGGCTTCAGCGACTGCAGCAGCCCGGGCAGCAGCGTGTCGTGGTTCGGCACCCACTGAAAGAGCGCGTTCGCGAACAGCACGTCCGCGCGCTCCGGGCGATAGCTCGCGACGTCGGCCTCGACGAACTCGAGCTCGGGCAGGTCCTTGCGTGCGCGCGTCAGCATGTCTGGCGAGCTATCCACGCCGAGCACGCGCGCGTCCGGCCAGCGCTCGCGCAGCAGCGCCGTCGAGTTGCCCGGGCCGCAACCGAGATCGATCGCGAGCCCGGCGGTCGCGAGCGGAACACGCGCGAGCAGCTCGCGCGCGGGGCGCGTGCGCTCGGCTTCGAACCTCAGGTACTGCGCTTGATCCCAGCTCGGCATCGCGCAAGTGTGACCGCCAGGGAGCGACGGGCACAGCGCCCGATCGGCAGTCGCTCGCGGGCGGGGTGCGCAAAGCTGCGCGCCGACTGGAGTTCGTGCTAGCTCCAGCGCCTGATGTCCGAGCTTGCCAGCGCCGTCATCTCGATCGCGCCCACGCTGCGACGGCGCTTCTTCTGGGCCGCGTGGTGGACCCGCTCACCGCGCTACGCACCGTTCCAGAAGCCTGACGCCTCCAACGGCGGCGCCAGGTCGCGCGCGGAGGCGCTGGCAGAGGCGCAGCGCACGGCCGGGCGGCACCTGACCGAGGTCGAGGATCACTGGGCCATGGCCTGGAAGCGCGTGCTGCGCGGGGAGCACTCGCCAGAGCCCCCGGCGGTCAAGGTGCCGAGGGTTCGCGCGCCGGCGCCGGTGTCCGCGTGGGAGCTGCGGGGGCTGGCGCCGGGGGCGACGCTCAGTGAACTGAAGCGCGCGTACCGGCAGCGCGCGCTGGAGACCCATCCGGATCAGGGTGGCGAATCCGAGCAGTTTCAGCGGGTGCAGCGCGCCTACGAGAAGCTGTCGGCGCAGCTGGCGCGGAAGCGTTGACGCACAGCTCGCGATCGTCGTCCACTTTCTTGGCAGTCGTGTGTCGGGTACGTAGCGTCCATCGTGAGGGGACTCGTGAGCAAACAGAACCGAAAGCTACGCGACCAGCTCGAGCGCAAGGTCAGCGAGATCTTGGCACGCCCGCTGGCGGACTTGCAGAGCCGGGGCTGGCTGCCGCCCGCGCTCGGCGGCTTCTCCAGCGTGCCGATCTCGCGTGAGGCCCACGCCGACCGCATGCGCGAGGTGCTCGAGCGCGACCGCGCCATGGCGGACGCAAACCCAGCTCAACCGGAGCCGCCCACGCCGCACGCGTTCGAGGTCGAGCTGACGCCGATCATGGTGCGCAGCCTGCCGAGCGACGCGACGGTGACGGACGCGACCGAAGCGCCACAGGAG
>DASUME010000896.1:0-4809 GCA_036277895.1 Polyangiales bacterium | reverse complement strand
TAGCGTCTCCGCAAGGAGGCCCCGGTATGCGCTGGATTGCGTTGCTGCTCTTGGTAGCTTGCTCGTCGTCGCCCGCGGAGACCAAGTCGAGCGCGCTCAAGGTTGGCTTCATCTACCCGGGGCCGATCGGAGACGTGGGCTGGACGCACCAGCACGAGCTCGCGCGCCAGAACGTGCAGAAGGAGTTCGGCGACAAGATCCAGACCGTGTTCGTGGAGAACGTGCCGGAGGGTGCAGACGCCGAGCGTGTGATCCGACAGCTCGCGACCGATGGCTGCAAGCTGATCTTCACCACCTCGTTCGGCTACCAGGAGCCCACGGTCAAGGTCGCCAAGGACTTCCCGGACGTCGTGTTCGAGCACGCCACCGGCTACAAGACCGCCAAGAACCTCGGCATCTACCAGGTGCGCTTCTACGAGGGCGCGTACCTGCAGGGGCTGATCGCCGGCAAGACCACCAAGAGCAACCAGCTCGGCTTCGTCGGCTCGCACCCGATCCCCGAGGTGCTGCGCAACATCAACGCGTTCACGCACGGCGCGCGCAGCGTGAACCCGGAGGCGCAGCTGAAGGTGATCTGGGTCAACAGCTGGTACGACCCGGGCCGCGAGCGTGCTGCCGCCGAGACGCTGACCAACCAGGGCGCCGACGTGCTGTACCAGAACACCGACTCGCCCGCGGTGATGCAGGTGGCGGAGGCGAAGGGACTGCACGCGTTCGGACAAGACTCCGACATGAGCAAGTACGGACCGAACGCGCAGCTGACCGCGAACACCCTCAACTGGGGCGTCTACTACAGCTACAAGATCAAGCAGGTGCTGAGCCACACCTGGAAGTCCGAAGACACCAAGTGGGGCATGAAGGAGGACATCGTGCAGCTCGCGCCGCTGAACAAGTCGATCCCGCCCGAGGTGGTGAAGCTGGTGGAGGAGAAGAAGGCGGCGATCGTCGCCGGTACGCTCAAGCCGTTCACCGGGCCGGTGAAGGATCAGGCGGGCGCGATCAAGGTCGCGGCAGGCGAGCCGCTGCCGGAGCAAGAGCTCTGGTCCATGAAGTGGCTGGTGGACGGCGTCGCCACGAAGTTGCCCTGACATGGACATCGACTTCGCCGAGATCACCGCCTACCAACGCTACAAGCTGATGGCGAGCTTGATCGTTCCGCGGCCGATCGCGCTGGTCACCACGATCAGCGCGGAAGGGGTGGTGAACGCCGCGCCGTTCAGCATGTTCAACATGCTCGGGGAAGACCCTCCGATCGTGATGATCAGCGTCAACCGCCTGCATGACGGACGGCTCAAGGACACGGCCGCGAACATCCTGCACAACGGCGAGTTCGTGGTGCACCTGGCGGACGAGGCGATCGCAGCCCAGATGCACCACTGCGCGGAGACGTACCCACCCGAGGTCGATGAGATGGAGATGGTGGGCTTCACGGCGCGGCCCTCGCGCACCGTCAAGCCGCCGCACATCGTCGAGGCGCCGGTGGCGTTCGAGTGTGTTCTTCACGAAAAGTTGGAGACGGAGAGCCGCTACGTGTTCATCGGGCGTATCAAGTGGCTGCACGTTCGCGAAGGTTTGGTCGACACGGACACTTGGCGCGTACGTTTGCAGGACTACTTCCCCGTGGGCCGGTTCGGCGCGAGCTTCTACGTCAAGACCCGCGAGCGGTTCGCGATCTCGGGGCCGGACAACGAAGCACGCAGCACGGCGATCGACGAGATCTAGATGAACCTCCAATCGTTCGACATCAACTTCATGCGCATGGCGATCACGGCCTCGCGCGAGGCCGCCGAGAAGGGCAATACGCCGTTCGGGGCGCTGCTGGCGCGCGACGAGCAGATGCTGCTGGTCGCGGGCAACGAAGAGCGCACCAGCGGCGACTGCACCGCGCACGCGGAGACGGTCCTGGTGCGCCGAGCCGAACAGCAGCTCGGCCGCGGCGCACTCGCCGGCAGCACGGTCTACGCCAGCGGCGAGCCCTGCGCGATGTGCGCGGGCGCAATGTTCTGGGCCGGCGTCACCCGCATCGTCTACGCCGCCACCAAGGACGACATCGTCTCTGCCCTCGGCTCCCCCAACTTGCCCATGGAGTGCGCCTCTACCCTGGCCGGTGCGAACCCGGCTGTCAGCGTGGAGGGGCCCTTCCTGCGCGAGGAAGCCGCCGCCATCCTGCACCGCTTCGGCAACCGCTGATCACGGGGGTTGCTCGCGCAGGGCAGGAAAGCGTAAACCCGGCGGATGAGCGCTTCGTTCGGGCTGAGGGGCAAGGTTGCGGTCGTCACGGGCTCCACGCGTGGGATCGGCTGGGCGGTGGCCGAGCTGCTCGCGGCGGAGGGGGCGCACGTGGTGATCAACGGGCGCAGCGAGGGCCCACAGCTCGCGGAGCGTGCGAACGCGCTCAGCGAGAAGTACGGCGTCGAGACGCTCGCGATCGCGGCCGATGCGGCCGATAGCAAGCAGGTGGGCGCGCTCTACCAGGCCGTGTTCAAGCGCTGGAAGCGGCTCGACGTGCTCGTCAACAGCGCGGGCATCCTGCGCGACGCGCTGATCGGCATGATCGGCGACGACCTCATCCACGACACCATCCAGGTCAACCTGGTGGGCACGATTTACCACCTGCAGGCGGCCGCCAAGCTGATGGGGCGCGCGAAGTCGGGCTCGATCGTCAACCTGACGTCGATCATCGGCGTCGAGGGCAACGAGGGGCAGGCCGTCTACGGAGCGTCGAAGGCGGGCGTCATCGGCCTCACCCTGTCATCGGCCAAGGAGCTCGCGCCGCAGGGCATCCGCGTCAACGCGATCGCCCCGGGCTTCATCCACACCGACATGACCGCGCAGCTACCCAAAGAAAAGTACGAGCTGCGCGCGTCATTGATCCGCATGAAGCGCGTCGGCACGCCGGAAGACATCGCGCGCGCGGTGCTGTTCTTCGCGTCCGACCTGTCGTCTTACGTCACCGGTCAGGTGCTGGGCGTGGACGGCAGCATGCAGGTCTGACGCGCGCGCGCTTCCGGCAGCCGCCACCACGGAAGATGCGGCGCCAGGTGGTGCTCGTGGTGGTAGCCGAAGTGGAAGCAGGTCATCAGCGACAGCCAGCGCGGGTAGTCGTTGCTGCGCGCGTTGTGCCGATCGCCGAACGGCGTGCTGCCGGGCCGATGCGGGAAGTACGTGCCGAACGCAAACAGCTGCAGCGACGAGAGGATCGCGGGCAACGCCCAGAACACCAGCACGTTGGCCGCCGATACGTGGAACAGCAGCATGTAGCTCCAGCTCAGCGCGAGGATGCCCAGGTACTGCTTGAGCGTGCTGTACTCGCGGAAGAACTTCAGGTACCAGGCGCGGAAGCTGGGCGGCTCGGGCGCGAAGAAGTCGGGATCACGCGCGGTGCCCGCGTAGGCGTGGTGCGCGTGGTGCTTCTCGCGCATGTGCACGAAGTCGAAGCACGCGTAGACCAGCAAGCAGAGCGTGCCCACCACCCGGTTCACGCGCGGCGAGCTGCTGAGCGTGCCGTGCATGCAGTCGTGCGCGACGATGAACAGCCCGACGTACAGCCAGCACAACCAGCAGATCAGGAAGGGCACGAGCACGCGCGACGAGTGCTGCCAGTCGTAGAAGAACACGCACGCGATGTGGCTGGCCGCCCAGGTGAGGATCAGCGCCGAGGCGAACAAGATTCCGCGCGTGTTCATCGACTACCTCCTTCAGACCTGGATCCAGCGTAGCAAACCTTCCCACGGCGGGAGTGCGTCGTGCAGGGCCTCTGGCTGCGGGATCTGCATCTCCCCGAGCTCACAGATGCGCGGCGCGACGCCCGCGGGCAACGACCGCGCAAACGTGGTCACGTCGCGCACGCCCGCGACCCCGATCGTCTTGAGGTGCACGCCGAGCGGAGAGAGCCGCGCCGGCAGCGCCGAGGCGTCGTCGACCGCCAACACCTGCAGGTTGCGGTAGCCCGGGCTCACGCGGATCGGCCCCTCTTGCTCGAAGCTGACCGCGTAGCCGTCGCCCTCGAACAGCTGGCCACGCATTGCGCCCACGCCGCGCCAGCTCAGCTGCGCGCCCGCCAGGTCGTACGGCATGCGCCCGCGCGGCAAGGTCACCGCGAGCTGCGCCAGCTCGCGCTGCACCAGCGAGGCAAAGTCGGCCCCGTCGCGCTCGACCCACGCGACGTGCGGCGAGAGACAACCGCGCTGATCGTAGGCCGCGACGTCGAGCGCGAGCGCGTGGGCGGCCGCCTCGTAGTCCGCCTCGCGCCCGACGAACGCCACGCCGAGGCCGTGTCCATGCCCGACGAAGCTCGCGGTCGCGCCGGCCTGTGCGCGGATCGTGTTTACGCTCTGGTCGCTACCGTAGGCGATCACCGCGTCGGCCTGCTGGAGCAAGAGCGTAGTCAGCGCCTCGTGCTGCGAGGCGTAGGTCACCACGCGATACGCATCGGCGAGCTCGGGGTCGCTCTCGGCCAGCGCGGCCTCCATCAGGCGCGCGAGCGCGTCGTCTCCGGACGAAGCCTTCGCGAGCACCGGCCAGCCGAACAGCAGCGGATAGCCGATCGCGCGTGCGGCGCCGGTGACGACGTTGCCCGCGAGCACCACCGCGCACAGCTTTCCGGGTCGCGCTCGCACGCAGCCGGCCAGGGTGGGCGCGCGCTCGAGCGCATGCAGCGCCTCGAACGTGAGCGGTCCGAGCGTGGTGTCGATCGCCCAGCGCACCATCGGCTCGCTCAAGCCCGAGCTCGCCGCCAGCACTTGCACTGCCTCGCGCCCGAGCTCGCTGTCCGCACGTGCGATGTGCGCGAACGCGGTGGCGAGCCAG
>DASUME010000895.1:0-6855 GCA_036277895.1 Polyangiales bacterium | reverse complement strand
GGCTTCTTGCTGACATTCTTCCTCATGGCGGTCCTTCCTCTGGGCTAAGCACCCCGAGATTCCCTCGGGGCCAGAAGGGACCGCCACTTCAGATTTCAACGCTCAGAGGGACATCGCCCCCCGTCAGACGTATCTCCCGGTAGCCCCGACACCGGTTGCGTAGGGGGCCAAGCACCGAGCACCGAGGGCATCTCTATCGACATCGAAGAGCCGTGGATCTTCGTGGGCACACCGACCACGACGGTGCCGTACAACTATCGCAAAGCCGACTACAAGAGCGTGCTGTTGCACGAAGTGGGTCACGTGCTCGGCCTGTACCACTCATCCTTCGACACCGCAGTCATGTGGTGGCGGCGACCGCGGGGTACGGTGGCCCGCACCCTTACTAGCGACGATCGCAATGGAATGCGCGCGCATTCAGCGGCTATCACAAACCTCGGATCGGGGGCCTCCGATGTGAGCGGCAGAGCGCCGGTGATGCTCATCTCGAAGACTCCCACACCGGGCGGATTCACCATCCTCAAACAGGTGGGTGCGAGTTGGACGACCGTCCCCGGCGGCGCGACGCGCATCGCCGCGGATCCGCAGAATCGAGCCTGGTTGGTCAACGACGTTGGCCAGATCTTCGTAAGCAACCAAGCCGTCACAACGTTCACCTGGGTCCAGGGCTGCGGCCGGGACATCGGCGTGGGCAACAGCGGCTTCGTTTGGCTGGTGGGGTGCGACGGTGCGCTGTACCTCGGCAACTTTAACGCTACCCAAAACGATGGTCAGCTGGCACCGACGCTCGGCAACGGGTGGTCCAAGCAAGGAAACAACGGCGCCGCCGGCCTCCCGGCTTTGGTCAACGTGAGTGCCAACGTCAACTACGCGGTGGCCAGCGACACAAACGGTGAGATCTGGGGCTATCAGGTCTCTGGATGGAGCAAGCTCGTCGTCGGCGGCACGCGGCGCGTCACCGACGTAGCCGGGTCGCCTGTCGTTCCGGGTGCAATCTGGGGCACAGCGAAGACGGGCGCTGGCTTGTGGATCCTGAACCAACAGCCGGCAGGCATGGCGGGCACGAACACCCCATCGGCAGATCAGTGGGTCGGCTACAATCTGAGCACTGTACGCGTGTCCGTTGACACCTCCGGCCGCCCTGTATTCGTGGACAACGTGGGCTCGTTCTGGACCTTCACGAAATGAAAGTGTCCGCCGCACGCGGCTGATCACTCCGCGACCTGGGCGGCGGCCTGCTGCTGGAGCCACTGCTCGATCGCGTAGGCGGTCTCGTCCGGCGCTTCGAGCTGGGGGTAGTGGCCGACCTTCGAGAGGCGCGTGAGGTGGGCGCCGGGGATCTCCTCGGCCAGCCGCTCGGCGATCTCGAAGCGCGCGGTCGGGTCGCGGCTGCCCCAGATCAAGTGGATCGGTGCCTCGCAGGTGCGTAGCGCGCTCAGCCAGCGCTCCTCGAAGCGCGCCCGCTCACCGAGGTAGCTCGCGATCTGCGACAGCCGCTTGTGGCCGTCGAGGAACAGGATCTGCTCCCACATCGCGTCCAGCTCGGCGCCGTCGATCGCGCGCGTGAACACCTGCTGCATCTGCAGCTTGAACACCGGGCCCACCGCGAGCCCGGCGAAGAAGCTGCCCAGCGGCGTCTGCAGCACCTTCTGCGAGGGCGTGACGCGCGCGAGCTCGTCGTACACACCGGCGCTCATCAGCGTGAGCGAGGCGAGGTCGAGCGCGTGCAGCTTGCGCTGGCGGCGCGCGAGCAGCTCGCAGGCGATGCTGACGCCGAGGTCGTGCGCGATCAAGTGCGCATCCTCCAACTGCAGGCGCGTCAGCAGACCTTCGACGACGTCGGCCTGCTCGAACAGCGAGTAGCTGTAGCGCTCGGGCTTGTCGGAGAAGCCAAAGCCCGGCAGGTCGACCAACACCACACGCCGGTCCTGCGCCAGCCGCGGCAGCACGAGGTGGTAATCGAACGAGCTGGACGGAAACCCGTGCAGGAACACGAGCGGCCTGCCGCGCGCCTGCGCCGGCTTGTGGTCGATCACGAACACACGTCGCCCGGCGACGCTGTGGTGACGTCCGCGCTCGAGCCAAGCGCTGAGGGGGGCAGAGAACGAGCTACTGGTAAGGAGCCGCATTGGGGGGACCTCGCGTAAGGCCTTCCAGCTAATCACAGAGCCCCACGGCCTCGCCACAAAGCGCCCCGGCTCTGGTAGGGTCGACGTCCTACGAGGTCTCCCCTGTCGAAGTTCTTCCTTCGCTGCGCGCTGCTGGGCGCGTTGCTCGCATGCAACCGGGCCGCGGAGCCCGGGCCCACTACCTCCGACGGCGCGCGCGCGCCCACCGCCAACTGCCCCGCGCGCGGCAAGGCACCTGCGGAGCTGCCGAACACGCCCCGTGAGGTCGAGTCGCTCGACTACTGGCTCGGGCACGTCAAGGACGAGCTGCTGCTGGACGAGCAGGCGCTGGCGGTGCAGGAGCAGGCGCTGCGCACCTCGCCCGACGTGCGCTTCGTGGACCTCGCGCAGCCGCTCGGCGGCGAGCCCTTACGCAGCGCCCTGCGCGATCGCCTGCGAAGCTACCGCGACGGCTTCGCCAAGGGCCAGTACAAGAGCAGCGCGGACCCGAAGCTGCTCGAGGATGCCTCGTTCGTCGAGCAACACGAGCTGCGCGTGGCGCTGGCGCCGCTCGACCTGCGCTGCGTGCCGTTTCAAGCGGCGATCCAGGCGCAGCGCGGCAGCGAGGGCTTCGACCGCAACCGCTGCAGCCAGGCGCGCGCGCAAGAGCCGATCGAGCTGCTCGGCCAGCTCCACGGCATGTGGCTCGCGCGCACCGTGAACGCGTTCGGATTCATCGCGCAGGACGCGCCGCTGTCTCCGGCAGTCAGCAACGAGGCGTACCGCGCCCTGGCGACGCGCGCCTTGCTGAAGGACCTCGAGCTCGAGGGGCAGAAGCTCACGGCCGGCACGCTGCTACGCGGCGATGACAAGGCGACCCTGATCGCCACGCGCAACGGCGTCCGCAAGGCGCGCGCGCTGACCCAGGCCGAGGCCGCCGACACCGCGCGACCGCTGACGCGCCACGCCTTCCTGCGCGAGGCGTTCGAGTACCTGCGCTCGCCCTACGGCTGGGGCGACGAGAACGGCGGGCGCGACTGCTCGCGCTTCGTGCTCGACGTGATGGCCACGTTCGGCCTCGGCATGCCGCGCACGAGCGTGCAGCAGAGCCGCACCGGCCGCTACACGATCGACGTGCCCGCAGGCACCAGCGACACCGAGCGCCTGGCGCTGCTCGACACCGCCGCCGAGCGCGGCGTGGTGCTCGCGCACTTCCCTGGCCACATCCTGATCTACCTCGGGCGCGACAAGGCCGGTGTGCCGCGCGCGCTGCACTCGTTCGCGGAGTACGTGGTGCCCTGCCCCGGCGGCGGCGAGACGCTGCTCGAGGTCAACCGCGTCGCAGTCAGCGATCTCTCGCTCGGCGCTCACTCGTCGCGCAAGTCGTTCCTGGAGCGCATCACGCAGCTGACCGTGTTCGGCAAGGCGCCCGGCTACGAGCTGCTCGCGCTGTCCACGTTCCGGCCCACCGTGCCGCCGACCAAGCTCGACCCGAAGCAGTGCAAGGACAGCGAGGACATCGCGCTGTTCCGCACGCCGCGCGAGCCCGACCCACTGCGGCCGCTGCGCGTGGTCGCCGTGACTCGCGAAGATCAACGGCCCGCAGCGCTGTTCCTGGTGTCGCCGAGCGGCACGCTGATCTCGCCACCACAAAACGATCTCGGCGTCGGCCCGTACTCACGCTGGATCGAGCAAGCCAATCCTGAAGTGGGCAAGTGGCGCGCCCTGTTGGCGGACGGCGACCGCGTGCTGGCGTGCGAGGAATTCAGGGTCGCGAACCGCCCGGTCCGGCGCATGGCGCCTGCCGAGAAGACCGAAGCGCCCGCGTGGACCGCGAGCGCGAAGTGGGAGCGCGACACCGAGGCGCTCTACGCCGCGTTCGTGGAGCAGCTGTTCTCGCACCCGGTCGCGGACCTGCGCAGCTGGTCATCGCTGAGCGAGCTGCTGCAGAAGCCGGAGCGCAACCTGCTGTTCGATCACCGCGGGCTCGGCGAGGACGTCTCGCTCAAGCTCGCGCCCGACTGCGCGGATCTGCCGTACCTGCTGCGCGCGTACTTCGCATGGAAGCTGAGCCTGCCGTTTGCGTTCCACACCTGCTCGCGCGGGCGCGCCGGGGCCCCGCCGAAGTGCAACGAGGTCACCACCAACGAGGTGATCGTCAAGGCCGCCGACGACCTGGGCCGCTTCGAGCAGTACTGGCGCAAGCTGCGCGACGGCGTGCACTCCGCGTCGGGCCGCACGCTGCCAGACGATCCGGTCGGCGACCTGTACCCGATCGAGCTGGAGCGGCGCACGCTGATGCCGGGCACCGTGTACACGGATCCGTACGGCCACATGATCGTGGTCGGCAAGTGGATCCCGCAGGGGCTCGCGGGCGAGGGCATGCTGATGGGTGCGGATGCGCAGCCCGATGCGACCGTGGGCCGGCGTCGCTTCTGGCGCGGCAACTTCCTGTTCAACCCGGACACCACCGACGTGGGCGCTGGGTTCAAGCGCTACCGCCCGATCTCGTCCGACAAGGGCGAGCTGCGCGTGTGGACCGACGAAGAGATCGCGGCGAGCCGCGACTTCCCGAAGCCGAGCAAGCAGCAGTACAGCGGCACGCTCGACGACTTCTACACGCGCATGGATCAGCAGATCTACCCGCGCCCGGTGGCGGTGCTCG
The DNA here is from genome assembly GCA_036277895.1 of Polyangiales bacterium. Lineage (GTDB taxonomy): Bacteria > Myxococcota_A > Polyangia > Polyangiales > DASUME01 > DASUME01. The sequence continues at coordinate 2,082 of DASUME010000895.1, read as the reverse complement.
ACCGCATGAAGCGGGTGGTCGACGCGCTGTTCGAGCAGACCGAGCGCCGCGTGGAGGCGATCGACGTGGGCGTGGCCGGGCTCAAGAGCGTGAAGATGCCGATCGCGATGCCCGACGGCTACTCGATCTTCGAGACCAGCGGCGCGTGGGAAGACTTCGCCACGCCCTCGCGCGACATGCGCCTGTTGATCGCGATCGACGCGGTGCGCGCGTTCCCGGCGCAGGTGCGCGCGGCGCCGCAGCGCTTCGGCGTGCAGCCCGGCTCGCCCGAGCTCACGCAGGTGGACAAGCTGCTCGAGGACCAGCTCGCGCAGCGCAAGTTCAAGTACACGCGCACCGACGGCTCCCCCTGGGAGCTGAGCCTGGCGGACGTGGTGGCGCGCGTGCCGAGCCTGGAGACGGCGTACAACCCGAACGACTGCATCGAGTCACGCTGGGGCGCCAAGGAAGGCAGCCCCGAGCGCGCGCCCTGCACCATGACCGCGCCCCCCGAGCAGCGCGCCGCGCTGGAGAAGTACCGCCCGTGGTTCCACGATCGGAAGCGGCCCGCGCGCCCTTAGAAGTCGTGGAGCTCTCTCGAGAGCACCACACGCTTGCCGTGCGCCGGCCCGAGCGCGAGCTTGGCCAGTGCCTTGCCGACCTTGTCGACGCCGATGCCGCGCACCGAGCGCGGCAGCAGGCGCATGAACGGCTCGGCGAGCTTCTCGCCCAGCCGCGTCTCCTTGCGGTCACCGACCAGCAACGACGGGCGCACGATGGTCAGCGCGGGGAAGCGCATGTCCGTGAGCGCCTGCTCGATCTCGCCCTTCACGCGGTTGTAAAAGACGAGCGACTTCGGGCTTGCGCCAAGCGCGGTCACGACCAGGAAGTGCCGTACCCCGGCGGCCTGCGCGGCGCGCGCGAAGGCGAGTGTGTAGTCGAGCTCGATGTGACGGAACTGCGCCTGCGAGCCGGCCTGCTTGATGGTCGTGCCCAGGCAACACACCGCCACGTCGGCGCTCTCGCCCGCGAGCGACGTCTCCAACTGCTCGAAATCGACGACCTTCTCCCCGTACTTGGGCGCGTCGATGCGAACCGGTCGGCGCTGGATGGCCACGACCCTCGAGGTGCTCGGGTCTGCGAGCAACGCCAGCACCGCCTGCTGCCCGACCACACCCGTCGCCCCGAGCACCCATACGCATCCCGTCATGCCCGCATTGCAGCAGACGGAAGCACCGCGCGCACGCCGTGTGCGCGCGCACCTTGATCGGCATGATCCTGGACCCCTCCCGGCATGCCTTCCGCGTCACTCCGGCCGACGAGCTCGGCCTGCTGATCGACGCCGACGACTACTACCGCGAGTTCTATCGGGCGGCGTGCCGGGCCGAGCACACCATCCTGCTCTCCGGCTGGCAGTTCGACAGCGACGTGGCCCTCCTGCGTGGGCCCGAGGCCGCCCAGGCCGGCGGGCCCGTCACGCTGCTCAAGTTCTTGAACCACCTGTGCGAGCAGAAGCCGGGCCTGAAGATCTGGATCCTGGCCTGGGACTTCTCGCTGGTGTTCGCCGCGGAGCGCGAGTGGATGCAGCGTGTGGTGTTCGAGTGGAGCAGCCACGAGAACCTGAACTTCCGCTTCGACGACAACCACGTGGAGCGCGGCTGCCACCACCAGAAGTTCGTGGTGATCGACACCGAGCTGGCGTTCCTCGGCGGGCTCGACCTGTGCGACGACCGCTGGGACACGCGCGAGCACAACGCGCACAACGATCTTCGCATCAGCCGCGACGCGCCGCACAAGCCGTTCCACGACATCCAGCTCTACCTGCGCGGTCAGCATGTCGCCGCCGCGCTCACGGATCTGTTCCTGGCGCGCTGGGTGCGCGCAGGCGGCGAGCCGATCGCGCTGCCGCCGCTCGATGCGCCTGCCCCGCGGGTGGGCGTCGATGGCATGCTGCCGCTGCCGGCCGCGGAGGTGGCGCTCAGCCGTACCGATCCGTACGGCACGCCGGGGGGCCCGAAGCTGTGCACCGAGATCCTCGCGCTGCACGAGGCCGCGATCGCGCAGGCGGAGCGCTTGATCTACCTGGAGACGCAATACTTCAGC
>DASUME010000894.1:0-5574 GCA_036277895.1 Polyangiales bacterium | reverse complement strand
GTCGTCCGTGCCGGGCTGCGGGCGCAGCGACGTGCCGGGCACCTTGTCGATGAGGTACTCCAGGATGGCGCCCGACTCGGCGACCACGCGGCCATCGTCCGTGACGACTGGAGACTTGCCGAGGGGGTGGATCGCGCGCAGCTCCGGGGGCGCGAGCATGGTCTTGGGGTTGCGCTGGTAGCGCACGATCTCGTACGGCAGCTCGAGCTCTTCGAGCAGCCAGAGCACCCGCTGCGAGCGCGAGTTGTTGAGGTGATGCACCGTGAGCATGGACCGAAAGCATGGACCGAACCCAGGCTCGGCGAAAGCTCAGCGGAACTCGTTCAGGTGGATCACGTACCAGCGCTGCTGCCAGCTGATCAAGACCCGGACCTCCAGCTTCTGCTGCGCGGCACCCACACGGTAGTGCAGCCAGGCGTGGCGCGCGGCCCAGTAGGGCAGCTTGTTGCCCTCCTCGCCGGGCTTCACCCAGCCGCCGCGCGCGCTCAGCTCCAGGCGCACGAACTCCGCGTTGGCCGGTACGGTCCGGTGCAGCGCGTGCACGTCCTCGTAGAAGCGCTTGTGGAGCTTCTCCCAGTAGCGCTCGGGCTTGGCGATCGCCTTGAGCAGCGTGAACGCGTCGCGCGGGAAGAAGAAGGCGTCCGCCAGCGCGGGGTCGTCCTTCACGATCGCCGCGAGCAGGCTGCGCGCGCCATCCTGGGCGCCGTCTGCGCTGGGCCGAGGCTCCTGGGCCCCGGCCAGCGCGCTCCACACGAGGACCACGGCGACGATCGATGCGCGCATGCCCACGATGCTCTCACAGGTGCCCGGTGCACGCCTCGAACATCGGCTTGATCGATGCGTACAGGTGGTCGCGCAGGAGCGCGACGCGGCGGGGCAAGTGCGGCGTGGCCGGGTGCACGAGGTACACCGCGCCGCCTTCGGCCTGCATCGATGGAAGCACGCGCACCAGCTTGCCTTCCGACACGCCGCGCTGGCCGAAGGTCGTCGGCAGGAACGCGATCCCCACGCCGCGCAGCGCGAGCTGGCAGGCGGCGCCCAGGTCGTCGACGTTGATCGGGCCACTGACCTCGACGCTCTCGTGTCCGCGCTTGCCGGACAGCGTCCAGCGCGCTCGGCCGCGCGCACCGCGAAACAGCACGCAGTCGTGCTGGGCGAGCTGCGCGAGCTTGCGCGGCGTGCCGCGCGCGGCGAGGTAGTCGGGGCTCGCGTAGAGCGCGAGCGGCGTGTCGCCGAGCTTCTTGCCCACGAGCGAGGCGTCATCGAGCCGGCCCGCGCGCAGCGCCAGGTCGACGCCCTCGGCGACCAGATCCACACGCCGCTGGGTGATCAAGCACTCGACGTGGATGGCCGGGTACGCGGTTGCGAAGCTGGCGAGCGCGCCGGCCAGCATGTTGCCGCTGTCATCGGGCGGCCCGGTGAAGCGCACCACACCGCGCGGCTCGGACTCGGTGTCGATCAGCCGCGCGCGCGCGTCCGCGAGCATGCCGAGCGCGCTGCGTGCACGCTCTAGGTAGAGTTGACCGGCCTCCGTGATCGCGAGCCTGCGCGTCGTACGCTGCAGCAGGACCACCCCGAGCTCACGCTCCAGCTTGCTCACCGCCCGGCTGAGCGACGACTTGGGCTGTCCCAGCGCGCGCGCCGCGGCGGAAAAGCTGCCGGCATCCATCACCTGCACGAAGGCGTCGATCCGATTGAGATCCACCACTTGGGGCAGTGTTGCTGTTCGAGCAACAGTCGGTTGCCGTTCGGCCATCTAGCTCTCCCGCAGGAACAATTTACAGAATGGGTCAGCAAGGAGCCACTCTCATGAAAGCCCTACGTCACGCGCCCACCGCGGCGCGCATCCTGCTCGGCCTCGCGTTCACCGTGTTCGGCGCGAACTTCTTCCTGCACTTCATCCCCCAGCCCCCGATGGCGCCGGGCCCGGCCGTCGACCTCGCCATGGCGCTGTCGAGCAGCTACGTGATGGCCCTCGTGAAGACCTTCGAGGTGATCGCCGGCCTGATGTTGCTGAGCAACCGCTTCGTGCCGCTCGCGCTCGCGCTGCTGGCGCCGATCGTGGTCGGCATCGTCGGCTTCCACCTCACGCTCGCGCCCGCGACCGGCGGTGCGGGTTACCTGGTGCTCGCGCTCGAGCTCTACCTCGCCTGGGCCTACCGCGAGGCGTTCAAGCCGATGTTGCAGGCGCACGTGGAGCCCTCGCGCGTGGACGTGCACGCGCACCGCCCGGCCCTGCGCACCGCCGCCTGACGCGGTAGCGTGGGCGCATGGACCACGCGCAAGGCTTCCTCGTGAACATCGACGTTCCCGACCTCGCCGCGGGCGAGCGCTTCTACACGCAGGCGTTCGCGCTGCGGGTAGGGCGTCGCTTCGCCGAGCCTTGGCTCGAGCTGATCGGCGGCAACGCCGCCATCTACCTGCTGGAGAAGAAGCCTGGCAGCGCCCCTGCGCCAGGCGCCGTCGCGCGTACGTACGCGCGGCACTGGACCCCGGTGCACTTCGACTTCCTGGTGCCCGAGCTCGACACCGCCGTGCAGCGTGCGCTCGCCGCGGGCGCGAAGCTGGAGGCACCCGCGGACGATGCACCGTACGGCAAGCTCGCGCTGCTCAGCGATCCGTTCGGCCACGGCTTCTGCCTGATCGAGCTGAACGCGCAGGGCTACGACGCGATAGCTCTAGCCGAGTAGCCAGACGCTGCCGAGCAACACGGAGCCCGCGAGCAGCGAGAGCTGGGTACGCCGGATCGTGCGCGCGCCGAGCTGCGCACCCACGAGCGCGAGCGCTTCCGTGAGCGCGCTCATCGCGAGCGCGCTGCCGAGCGCGAACATGCCGAGGAACATCGCCAGCTCACGCGGTGCTCCCTTCACGAACATCGGCAACATGAGCAGCAGCGGTGCCGCGCCGGTCGAGCCATGCACCAGCCCAACCCAGAGCGGGCTGCGCGAGTCCGCGACGCCCTCGGCACGCCTGCGCATCGCGCAGGCAGACCACGCCGCCGTCGCCAGCAAGGCCACGCCGGCCAGCCGGTCGCCCCAGGCCGCAAAGGTGGGCAGTTGCACGTATTGCGCGAGGAAGATCAGCGGCAAGCCCAGCAACAGCGTGCCGACCCCGTGGCCGATTCCCCACAGCAGCCCGATGCGCCAGGGCGCCTTCGGCTGCAGCAGCGCGATCGGGCCCAGGCTGAGCAAGTGGTCCGGGCCCGTCACCGCATGCAGTGCGCCCGAGCCCGCTCCGTACAGTGCCGCGACCATCATCTTGCCCTCTAGGCACATGTGGCCACGAAGGTGGATAGTGTCTAGTCTCGGTTTTCTCTCAGGGAGATAAGCGGGGGCTATCACATGGCTCAGAACCCGTACGCCGGGCCGTAGTGGCGAGAGGCACAGCCGCGCACCATCGTGGGGCCGAGAGAGCCCTCGGCGATCAGCGCGCCCAGCTCACGGCGCTGGCTGTCGTCGAGCACCTCGTGCACGCGCTCCACCGTGCGCACCAGCTCCGCGCTCGCCGCGTCGAGCTGGGTGCGCTGACGCCCGATCAGCGCCTCCAGCGCGGCGCGGTCGAGTGCCTGGCTGCCGATCAGCGCGCCCAGCTCCCGGCGCGTGGTGGTCGTGTCTGCCTTCAGGCTGCGCAGCCGCTCGAGCGCTTCGTCGAGCGCGGCGACGATCGCGTTCTCCTGACCGGGTGTGGTCTCGAGCTGCCAGAACAGCCCGCGCAGGAGGCCGCGGCCGCGCAGTCCGCGGCGCGGTCCGTAGTACATGCCTGGGTAGCCGTAGCGCGCGAAGCGACGCCGCTTGATGGTCGCGACCAGCGCGACGATGCCCACGGTTCCGATGATCCAGCCGAACATGACGATCTCCTTGTCCTCTCACTCTGGGTCGAGGATGTGAAGACCAGCGCGTGGCCAGGGTTAAGTATCGTAAAGCTCAGGTCTGCAGACGCGCGCGCGCCGGCCCGAGCACGCGGTGCAGCGCACGCGCGAGATCGTCCATGCCCACCGGCTTCAACAACAGCTCGCGCACGCCGAGCCGGCGCGCGGTCGCCATCTCTTCCGGGCCGAGGTAGCCGCTCATCATCACCACTGGCACGTCGCCGCGCAGCTCCAGCAGCTGCTGTGCGAGCTGAAAGCCCGACAGCCCCGGCATCGAGAGATCGGTGATCACGACGTCGAAGTCCTCGGGCGCGTCCGCGAAGATCTTCAGCGCCTCCAGCGGGCGACTGGTGCCGGTGCTCTGGTAGCCCAGCACGTCGAGGATGTGCGTGCCGAGCACGACCAACACCTCTTCGTCGTCGACGAACAGCACGCGCTCCACGCCGGGTGCACGCGGCGCCTCGCGTGCGGGCGGCGGCGGGATGCTCTTGGCGCGGGTGGTCGGGAAGTACAGGCTGAACGTGCTGCCCATGCCGATCTCGCTGCGCACGATCACCGCGCCGCCGAGGCCCTTCATGATGCCGTGCACCACCGACAAGCCGAGGCCCGTGCCCTGGCCCACCGGCTTGGTGGTGTAGAACGGATCGAAGATTCGCTCGATCGTGTTGTCGGCCATGCCACAGCCGTCGTCCGAGAAGTGCAGCACCGCGTAGTCGCCGCTGCCGAGCCCATCCAGCGCGGCGTCCGTCTTCGCGTCGAAGTGCGTGGTGCCGAGCCAGACGTCGATGCGGCCACCCGCGGCTCCGATCGCGTGCGAGGCGTTGGTGGCGAGGTTGACGACCAGCTGGTGGATCTGGGTGGCGTCCGCGAGGATGCCCGGCACGTCTTCACGCAGCTCGGCGTGGATCACGATCTGCGCGGGCAGCGTGGCGCGAACCAGCTTGAGCGCCTCACCGATCACCTTGGGCAGCTCGAGCACGTCGCGCCGTTGCTCGCTCGGGCGGCTGAACGTCAGGATTCGCCGGACGAGGTCGCTGGCGCGGGCGCTCGCGATCTCGACTTCGGACAGGAACGCCTGCGCGGGATGATCGGGCGGCAGCGTGCGGCGCGCGAGCACGTTGTTGCCGGTGATCGCCTGCAGCGCGTTGTTGAAGTCGTGCGCGATGCCGCCTGCGAGCGTGCCGAGCGCCTCCAGCTTCTGCGAGCGCAGCTGCGCCTCGGCGGCCAGCTGCGCGTGCTCCGCTTCGCGGCGCGACAGCGCCGGTACGACCCCCGACTCCTTCGCGTCCGCAGCCCGCTCGACCCGCACGTCGTGTTCCGGCTCGGCCATCGGCCCTCCTGCACGTGCCCATAACGCAAACGAGACAGTACACGCAAAGCAGTTGCGGGTGGCGCGTGAGAAAGAACTCAGCGTGCGCGAACGGGCGAGGGTCGGAACTGGTACAGCCAATCGCCCGGTCGAACGCGTTCCTCGTAGTACGAAGCGTGCGCGCGTCCGTAGTACAAAGTCGCGCGTGAATGCAGCGCCACGCGGGGACGGAGGTCGAGCCTGCAGCGTGTGCTCGGATCGAGCTCGGCCTCGAGGAACTCGTGCGCGAAGCGCCAGCTGTAGACGCTTCCCGTGACACCGCTGCCCGCGCCGAGCTCGAGCACGTAGCGCACCGGCGCGCGCACCAGCGCGTCGAGCATGTGCCCCGGCGGCAACC
>DASUME010000893.1:0-2436 GCA_036277895.1 Polyangiales bacterium | reverse complement strand
TCGCTGGCGAGGGGCGCAAGCGCAGCAGACAGCGCGGCGCCATGCAGGTAGCGAGCGCATGGGTCTGCAGACAGCGCGCGCTCGGCCACGGCACGCAGCTCCTCGGGCACGGCCTGCCAGGGCGAGCCACTGCAGTCTGCTCGTTGGGTCAGCGTGGCAGCCAGGATCTCGCGCGCGTTCTGCCCGCTGAACGGACGACGACCGACGACCAGCTCGTACAGCAGCACGCCGAAGGCGAACACGTCTGCACGGGCGTCACACGACTTGCCGAGACATTGCTCGGGCGCCATGTAGCCCGGCGTGCCCGAGATGACACTCAGGGTGTCGCCGCGGCCCTCGGGCAGCTCGATCGTCGGCGTTGGCTCCGCCAGACGAGCGTGACGAGCCAGCCCGAAGTCGAGCAGCTTGAGTCCACCGCGCTCGGTGAGCATGACGTTCTCGGGCTTGAGATCGCGATGCACCACGCCCGCGGCGTGCAGCACGGCCAGTCCCTCGGCGATCTGGGCCGCGATCAGCACGACCTCCGTGGGTGTGGGAAGGTGCGTCTTCACCCATTCGCGCAGCGTGGTGCCACGCACCAGCTCCATGGCGACGAACGGGGCAGACTCGTGCCGACCTGCGTCGTAGACGCGAGCGATGCGCTCGTGATCGAGGCCTGCAGCGATACGCGCTTCGCGCAGCATCGAGTCGTGTCGATCGGCATCCGCTGCGCGGTCGAGGATCTTCAGTGCGACCTTGCGGTCCAGCAGCGTGTCGTGTGCTGCGTAGACGGTGCCCATGCCGCCTCGTCCGAGCACGCGTTCTACGCGGTAGCGTCCATCGCCACCGACCAACGAGCCGACCAGCAGCGGAGGTAGCTGCAGCGCACCTGCGCTCGCTACTTCGCGCAGGAAGCTCGCGATCGAGTCGACGACGCTGAGCTCGGACAACCGTGCCGTGGGCGCGAGTGCCGTCTCGGCGCTGAGCGTCTCCAACCGCTCAGCGATCCCGGTCGATCTAGGGTCCGTTGACACCGCTCAGCGCCCCCTCTCGTCGTCTCGAACCCTTACTGCGTACGTTCATTCCAGAGCAAAGGGAATGCTGACCGTCCAGAGTGCTGCGACTGGACGACCGTTCACGGTTGCTGGCTGGTAGCGCCACTCAAGCAAGGCTTCGCGTACTCTGTCCCGAAACATGTCTGCACCTTCGAGGATCTCGACTGTGCCCACACGCCCATCTTCGTTTACGAGTACGCGCGCGAGAACTCTGCCTTCGATCCCTGCAATACGTGCGGAACGGGGATATTGAGGGGCTCGGTTGACCGACATGGGCACAGGTGCGGTCCAGCTGCCCGCAGCGGGCGCGCCGTTCGCGGCTCGCTGACTTGACCTCTCTCCAGAGGCGCCGGACTCTCCGTCTCCGGAGGGTCCCTCCAGGGAGTGGTCCGTGGGTCCGCTACCTTCGGGCGCGGCGGCCGCGGGCGAGCTCGATGCCGGCGCGGGGGCTGCACGTTTCGCCGCAGGACGCGCACGACGCGGCTTCACGAGGCTGGGCGTGCTGGCGCCGTGCGATCCAGCTTCGCCGGCGGATGGGCCGGAAAAGACCCATGCGATGTTGCTCTGTAGCTCCGGGACGTCGTGCCGGGCTGGAGACGATGCGCGAGGGCCCGTCAGCGCAAGAGCGCCATGCAACAGGCACGATGCCGCCATCGCGAGTGCGAACGGACGGGAGCTCGCTGACCTGTCGAGTGCAATCATCGGCCCTCACTGCTGGTAGCTCAACCTCGTAAAGATGTAGCGGCCCACGTAGTCATACGTACTCACACTGGAGTTTGTGCTTCCGTCCAACACGAACGGTGGCTCGCGGTCCAGCAGGTTGGTGACGCCGAGCATCCAGGTGACGCCGCGGATGCCGTAGCTGGCGACCAGGTCCCAATACGTCACCGCCGCGACGCGGAGGTCGGGATTCACACTCGGATCCGCGTACAGGACGTCCGCGCTCCCGACGTAGCGTATCGTGCTCAGCACCGACCAGTGCTCGCCCGCGAGTGCGGTCATCAGGTTCCAGCGCCACGTGGCGAGGGAGCCGCTGGTGTAGGGGGCAATCGTGTCTCCATAACGCCGCTTGGAGCCGGAGGTGTACTCGTCCCAATACAACAGACGGTGACCCTGCCACGTCACGCTCAAGTCGAGCGGCGCTGGCAGACCGAGGCTCTGGAGGGGGAGCCGATAGTTCGCGGAGATGTCGATGCCGCTGGTGGTGGCGCGGCGAATGTTCGTGACCTGACCCTCGAGAGACGTGATGCGGCCAGAGGCATTGCGTCGAATGGCTTCGCAGGCTTCCGCAGACAGGCCAGGAGAGCTGTAGCAAGCGTCGAGCGTTCCCTGGAGGGAAGGCCAGCCGATCGCGTCGTCGAGTGAGAGGCGATAGTAGTTCAGTGAGGCGAGCAGCTGCCCG
>DASUME010000892.1:0-5268 GCA_036277895.1 Polyangiales bacterium | reverse complement strand
ACGCGCTGTACCGGGTGGCGGAGCCGCAGAGCGGCTTCTTCACCACGGAGCAGGCCGAGCAGGCCGGCTACTCGCGGCGACTGCTGACCCACCACGTGGGGCGCCGTCGCTTTGAGCGGCGGGCGCGTGGGGTCTACCGGCTCGTGCACTTCCCGCAGGTCACGGACGCCGAGGACCTGGTGGTCCACTGGCTCTGGTCGGAGCGAGAGGGCGTCTACAGCCACGCCACGGCTCTGCAGCTGCACCAGCTGTCCGACGCGATGCCGGAGCGCGCCACGATGACGCTGCCCACGAGTTGGTCCAAGCGCCGCCTCCTCGTGCCTGCGGACCTACGGCTCCGCTTTGCCGACCTCGCTCCTGTCGACAGCATCATGGCGCGTGGCGTGCCGGCCACGACGCCAGCCCGTACCGTGATCGACTGCGCCCTCGCCTTCGTCGAGCCGCACCTGGTCGGACAGGCGGTGCGCGAAGGCCTCGAGCGCGGGCTTTTCGTCGAGGCTGATGTGCAGGAGGCGATCGCCTACGTGCGCGAACAGGGCGGATGAACGCGCGCTTCAAGTCCGAGGCAGACTTTCGCCGCGCGCTCGAGGCACGTCTCGCCAACGCCGCCCGCGCGGCGGGACGCGGTCTCGTGCGCGAGCGTCAGGTGTGCATCTTCGAGCGCTTCCTCGCGCGCGCCAGCGAAGCGGACCCACGTCTGGTGATCAAGGGAGGCATGGCGCTCGAGCTACGCACGCAGCGAGCGCGCAGCACCCGGGACATCGACCTGCGCGCTCTCGGCGACGTCGCCCAGTTCGAGCGGAGCCTGCGTGAGCTCGGCGAGGCCGACGTGGGCGACTACCTGCGCTTTCGCGTCGACGCGCACGCCAAGCCCGACATCGAGGCAGCAGGCATGAAGTACCCGGGGCGCCGGTACCGCGTGCAGGCGAACCTCGCCGGAAAGGTGTACGGCGACCCCTTCGGCGTTGACGTGGCGTTCGGCGAGCCCATCCTCGGCGCGCCTGAGCGGCTGCGCGGCCGCGCCGACCTGTCGTTCATCGGCGTTGAGCCGCCCGAGCTCGCGGTGCAGCCCCGCGCGACACACATCGCGGAGAAGCTGCACGCGTACACGGTGCCGCGTCCCACGCCCAACTCGCGCGTGCGCGACCTTCCGGACCTCGCTCTCCTCGCGAGCGTCGGGCCGATCGAAGCGTCGACAGTGCGAGAGGCCATCGAGCAGACGTTCGCGCATCGCGCGACGCACGCCATGCCGACCTCCCTCCCCGCGGCGCCCGAGCGCTGGCGCGCGCCCTACGGCGAGCTGGCTGCGTCGAATCGCCTTTCGTGGGGCGACCTGGACGCCGTGCACGCAGCCGCCCGCACCTTCGTGGATCCCATCCTGGGCGATGCGCACGGCCACTGGTTGCCGGCGCCATGGGAGTGGGCAGCGGTCGAACGTCGCGACGAGTGAGTGCGAGGTTGCCAGCGATCGACGGGCAGGTGCTGCGTGCTGCGGACCGTGGCGACCGACGCCTCCCGGGTGCCCACGCGAACGTAAATAATGATAGACGAATATCATTTACGTCGGAATCCGCCCCGCGGCGCGCGGGTGCTATACGGGTGCTCAGTGAGCAAGCCGTCGCAGGAGGACTTTCGCTGGGGGCCGCTCTTGGCGGAGCTCGAGCGGAACCTCGCCGGCCGTGGCTTGCGCGCCCACCTGGCAGCGCTTGCTGCGTTCCGCTCCGGGTACGAGCGGCAGGTTCGAAAGCTCGGGGGCATGGCGCGGCCGCCGTGGACGACCGAGATGATCGTCGAGCTCGCGGCGGTGTTTCGGCTCGCTCCGTTTGAGGACTACTACGTGCTCGCTCCGCGTGACGGCCGCTGTCCGCACTGTCGTGCGCCGCTGGCGGGTCGCGACGCGTGGGTCGTCCGCGCAGTCCTCAGCGAGCGCGCGATTCACGCGTGTCGCACGTGCGGCGGGCGATGGCTGGTGATCGGCACGCAGTCACGTTGAGGGCGTGCAAGCACCCTCGCCCTGCCCTGCCGGCCCTGCGGCATGCGCGGGCAACCAGCATCTGCAGCGCGTCGCCATGTCGCTCGGCACCCGTTCGCGCGTGGAGCTCGAGCTGGCGCTCGGTAATGCGAAGTGGATGGACGCGAAACCCGCGCATGTTGCAGGCGAGCTATCAGTCCTCGACGAGTTGGAAGGCCTCGCGTTCCTCCCGCGTGATGTCGAAGTGGGTACCCTCGGCGCGTTGCAGGCGCGTGACCTGCATCGCACCCGCGGCGGTCGACACCAGGAGTACGACATGCCGTGCGCGCAGAGCGACCTGACGCCGGAGGCCACGCATGGCGTGCTCGAAGGCAGGATCATTGGTAGGAGGTGCTCTGCGCATGTCAACGAGCAGGTGTCGGAGACGCGCTTCGGGGAAGCTCGCGAGAAGTTGCGCGATCTCGCGGTCGACGTCTGCGAGGTGCGGATAGCGCTCGCGGGTACGGCGCAACACCATCGCGTGCGGAGTATGCAGTCGGCCGAACAGAAAGTACGACGACGCGTGGAGCAGCTGCGCCCACTCCTGCGCTTGCACTCGCTCTGAACTTCGCTGCACCACGCACCGATCGTATGAGGAACAAGAGGCGCGCAGCAGCTCCTTGCGGACTCGATAGGGCTGCGTGTGACGGGAGTCGGCCAATCGGCGCGGCGTGCTTTCTACTCCGACGTACGCGCGTCTGGCTGCCAGACTTCGAGCGGATGACGATGGCACCCACTTCTTCGGCCGAGCGTTCGCGCTGCCGCGACGAAGCAAAGCGCGTACGCGCGATGCTGATGGCCCGCGCGACGGAGGTCTACGAAGCTCCCGTTCGCATCACGGAGTCCCTCGGTGCCGTGGAAGTACGCGTGACGGGGCAGCTCATGTGTGCGGCCTACTCCATGCGAGGTCGAGCCTGCGAGATGCTGCTCGCGCTGTTGCAATGAGCCGCGCGGCCGGCCGGCTTTGACCAGCCCGCGTGCTGGTGTGCCGCGCGCGCGAACGAGCTCGTGGCTTGGAGCGCGGCCACGATCCCCATCCGTTGCGTCGCCGCGCGACTTCCGCGATCCTCGCACTGTGCTGGTTCGTGGGCTCGTGTTGATGCTGTTCGTCGCCGGATGCGGCGCGTCCAAGACGCAGGCAGTCGGGCGCGAGGCGAAGGCGTCCGTCGACTACCCTCCGATCCTCGAAGACGCCGAGGGCGGCGCGGAAGCGACCTCCGGAGAGGAGTGGCCGGAGGCAAACGAGGTCGGCTCGAGCGACGCGGTCGTGGATGTCCCCGTCGAAGAAGTCGTCGGGTGCCCGTTCGTGTTCGCGCCCGCGGTGCGCGGTCGCTGGTTCGCGCTGAGCGGGGAAGACTACTTCATCGACGAGGAGGGCTGCCCTGCGGCAGCGCGGACGCGCTTGCCGCCTGTGGTTGCCGATCCGCGCGTCGCGGACTGCCAAGGTCAGGTGGGGCGTTGGGGGGACGAGGAGGATGCCGCGACGAACTACGACGGAGGTCATCTCCTCGGACATCAACTCGGCGGTTGGGGCGCCCGCTTGAACTTGGTGCCGCAAGCAGCGAGCTTCAATCGCGGCAACTGGGCGCAGATCGAGAACGCCCTCGCCGGCTGCGACGTGCTGCCGGACGCGTCGGTCATGCTCACCGTCGAGGTTGAATACACGGGGCCGACGTCGATCGTGCCCTCGGCCATGGGGATGCGTCTCGAAGACGCGCGCACGGGTGATCGGATCGAGGTCTGGTTTCCAAACCTCGAACGTGGCGGGGTAGACGGGACCGGCGAGCGCGCGCGGGCGGTCGCGTGGATCAAAGGGCTTGGATGCCAGCCGCACTGATCAAGGCGACCGTGCTCAGCGCAGGCTTCGGGCAGCTCTCGCTCACACTCGCGGGCGGCTCGACGCGCACGTCGAACTCGAAAGCGCCGTCGTTGTTCTGCGTATCGCGGTCGTTGACGCCGAATGCGAGCAAACCGCTCGCACCCGCCTCGAACTGTACGCACGAAGCGCCAGCCTCGTGTGCGAGGCTCACGGTTTGGACCGCGGTTCCCATGCCCACCAGCGCGAACGCCGAGCCATGCGGCGCGTCCTGCAATGTCTGCAGGTTGTAGGCGCGGCAGGCGCCCTCGGCGAGCCCGTTGGGCGAGACGCTCGGAAGGCTCGTGCAGCCGAAGCCGCTCCCGCGGCTTACGTCGCCTTGGCCGCGTGCGTGCACCGTGATGCGTGATCCCTCGGGCACGCGAAGCGGCGTCGTCGTCAAACCATCGGCCAGGTTCAGCGCGTAGTGCATGGTGGCGGCGGCAGCGTGCCGAGGCACGGGCTCCAGGCGCACGTGGAGGCTCGCGAGGTCATCGGCGTGCGTGTCGATATCCTGGAGGTGGCCCGTCGCTGCGACGCGCGCGAGGAGGTCGCGCGGGATGTGAATCCCGCCGACACGCTCTGTCGCGCCCTCGTCCCCGTCGTCATCGAGCACCGCGATGTCGAGCCCAGCCTCGCGAAGTGCGTCGAGCTGGACGTAGAAGCTGTAGTTCCAGTTGGGGCTGAGCGAGTTGGGCGCGAGCGAAGAGCGCAGGTCGCGCGACACCGCGTCGTGATGGAGCGTCACGTTGACGTAGGTATCGGGAAGTCGCCCTTCTTGGGAATCGGAAGGCGTAAGAGGCGCGGCAGCGCGCGCCAGCGAGCTCAACATCGGATTCACGAAGCCGAGCGCCGCGGCGAGGACCGGTAGCGCGCTCGAGGAGCTTGCGCTGTCTCACGCGCGCTCTTTGATCCGGCCGCCGAGGATGGTGACCAGCACCCAGTTCGACGCGTGCGCACGTCGATCAGGAACGGAGACGGGGTCCCCGGGGGTGTTCGCCTGATGCCCACACGCGCCGAATGCCAGTGACGAGAGCACAAGGCATGAGATGGCGCGTCGGGACGTCATGCACTCGATCGTCACGGTGAGCGCGTTGCAGCGTCAATCGCGACGATGGCAACCTCCGCGGCGCGTATTGCGGCGCACGCACGGCACACGTCGGACCCCGCAAGGGCGCGCAGGGCTTCGTCGACGCGATCGCGCGCTGGAGGCCGCATCGGGCTCCGCTTCGGCTTTTTGCTGCACGCAGCGCCGGTGTTCTGAAGTGGACCCCATCTTTAGGACCACGACAGTGGTCCGCTAAGGTGGGGTCCTGCTCCGGTTTAGATCGATCAGATTCTCTCTCTCCGTCGTCGTGTCTTGCGCTGGTGTAGCCGCGTGAGATCCGTAGTCCAGCGTCAA
>DASUME010000891.1:0-5973 GCA_036277895.1 Polyangiales bacterium | reverse complement strand
GATCAGGCGTACACGCAGCAGCAGCAGGGCTACGCGGCGTCGCCGCAGCAGGTGTTCGATCAGTTCGCGCGGCAGGATCCGACGCACCAGATCCAGCACACGCTGGAGACGCTGCCGGCCCCGGCGCCGGCCAGCAAGACGGCGCGCTACGTGGTGATGGTGCTGCTGCTGCTGACGGTGGGGCTCGCGCTGTACGCGGTGCCGCGCTTCGCGGCCGCGGGCACCGGCTCGCTCGAGGTAGAGTCCAACGGCGATCCGGATGCGCTGGTGCGCGTCGATGGCATCGTGCGCGGCAACCCGCCGCTGGTGGTCGAGGGGCTGACGCCCGGCATCCACAAGGTCGAGATCGAGGCGCCTGGCTTCGAGGTGGCGCGCGCGGATGTGCACGTCGAGAAGGGGCAGGCGCGCGCGATCAGCCTGACGCTGGAGAAGTCCGCCCGCGCGGGCGACAAGCCGGTGGCCGCGCCGGCGGCCAACGCAGCCGGCGAGGCGGCACCCGCGCCCCAGATCACCGAGCTGCCGCCGGCGCCGGCCGACAAGCCCAAGGAGCGCAAGCACCTCCGGCGCGCCGTGCCGGAAGAGTCCGACTCGATCGCGACGGCCGACGCGCTCAACAAGGGCGACCCGGCGGTCGAAGAGGGCAACAGCAGCGAGACGCAGGTGGCCGAGGAAGTGAACGTGGAGCTCGCGGCCACGAACGAGGGCGAGCTGCTGATCAGCACGGTGCCCTGGTCCCACGTGCTGGTCGACGGCCAGGACACCGGCCGCGACACGCCCGTACGCGCGCTACGCGTGCCCGCCGGCAAGCACAAGGTCGGCCTGCGCACCCCGGACGACGTGCTGCACGAAGTCGATGTCGACGTGAAGGCGGGCCAAGTGGTCCGCATCATCCGTCGCTTCTAACCCCTGCCCCTGCCCCTGCCCCTGCCCCTGATTCAGAGCGGGCAGGGGCAGGGGCAAGGGCAAGGGGACTTAGTCGTTGTCTTTGGGGGGGCGGTGTTCTTCGAGGCCTAGCTTGAGGCGGCGCATGACGGCCTGGCGCTGGCGCGCCTTGTAGGCCGAGTGGCTGGCTTCGCCTAGCTCGTTGGACTGCTCGGTCTCGCGGTCGACGACCTGGAACTCGGCCTGCACGAAGATCACGGCACCGAGCGACCAGCCCGAGGGGGGCACCTGCTCCAGCATCGTGCGCGGCAGCCGGATCGGCATGTCGACCACGAAGTGCACCACGCGGTAGTCGGCGGCCGAGAAGCGGTTGTCGTTGTCGACGTTCTGGCGCTCGAAGTCCGCGCTCAGCTGCAGCCGTGGAAGCATCGCGGTCAGGCTCTCGTTCTGCTCGCAGTAGCCCTTGAACTCGAACATCGAGTTGGTCGACTGCCCGGGGATCACGTAGTTGAACGGGAACACCTTGCGCATCAGGTAATTCAGCGTGGGCCAGATGTCGTCGGCCGAGCGCGTCACGATCCGGAAGCGCAGCTTGTCGAAGATCTGCGCCGCGATCGTCTCGCGCTTGCTGAGCAGCTTCGTATACAGCGAGTCCTTGTTCTTGCGGCCGCCGATGAACTCCAGGATCGGGAAGCCGCTCGCGAGCATGCCGCCGATCACGCGGTACACCTTCTCCTCGACCAGGTGGAACACCTCCTGGTCCGCGACCGGCAGCATGAACAACAGCTCGCGCGCGTCGAGGTGGTGGATGATGTGCATCACCTTGAGGATCGAGCACGCGCACAGCTGGCGGTGCCCGCGGCCCGAGGCCAGCTCGATCAGCTTGGCGAGATCCGCCTGCGCGACCGGCTTGGGCACCGGGAAGTCGAAGTTGCGGCGCAGGTAGCTGATGGCGGCGTTCTTGACCGCCTCCGTGCGCGCCGCGTCCTGCGGATCGCCGAGCACGATCTCTTGCACGGCGACGAACTCCTCGATGTCGGCCCGGCTCTCGAAGTTGAGGCGGTGCCAATCGATCACCGAGCCGCCGCGCAGTGCGAGTCGCACGGCTTCGAGGTCGGCCAGAGTGAGGTCGTCGAGAGCGCGATAGCGGCGCTCGGGCGAGAGCTCGGACATGTCGGAACGGCTCAACTGTGTTGGGAGGTGCTGGCGGAACGCTGAGAGGTAGACGCGGTGGCGCGCGTTGCGCCTCGATTTCCACCGCTTCTCGTCAGGAACACCGTGCCCAGGAAGATGGCCACCGTCACGCACAAAACGCCGAGGTTGCCCCAGAACACGCCGTTGCATCCGGTTGCCAACGTGGGCACCAGCAGAAGCGACCCCGAACGCAACGCTGACATCGAGCCTCCCAGAACCAAGCTTTGACGCGCGCCCGCCCCGTGTAGGGGAAGCTCTCACGCGCTCTGTTAGCGGTCAAACTAGTACTACACGCGCACTCATGCGCCAGGCCGGCAGCGCGCCCCTGCTGCAGTGCGTCGATCTTAGCGCGCATAGTGCAGCAACTTTCAAGAGTTCTGCTTTTCAGGTCGGGTCTGGTGCGGGAGACTACGAGCAATCCGATGACGGACTCGATCATCCCGCCTGCTAGTCCCGAAGCGCTCCCGATCTTGCCGCTTCGAAACTCGGTACTCTTTCCGGCCTCCGTGGTCCCGGTCAACGTAGGGCGACCGCGCTCCGTGCGCCTCATCGAAGAGGCGTTCGGCGGCGAGCGACCGACCATCGGAGTCGTCGCGCAGAAGCTCGCCGAGACCGAAGACCCGGGGTTCGGTGAGCTCTACACGATGGGCACCGTCGCCCGCATCCTGAAGGTGATCCGGCTCAGCTCTGGAAACTACAGCGTCGTGCTGCAAGGCGTCGCGCGCATGCGCATCATCGAGCCGCTCGACACCCGCCCCACCCTGCGCGCACGCATCGAGCGCATCGTGGAGAAGCCGGGCAAAGACGTCGAGACCGACGCCCTGATGGTGCACCTGCGCGAGCTGGCCCGAAAGCTGATGGCCGTGCTGCCGCAGCTGCCGCGCGAGGCTGCCCAGGCGCTCGACAACGTGCAAGAGGCCGGCGCGCTGGCCGACCTGGTCGCCTCCAACCTGCCGATCAGCACGCCGCAGAAGCAGAGCGTGCTGGAGCAGCTGGAGGTGCGCGAGCGCCTGCGGAAGGTGATCGCGCTGCTCACGCGGCAGTCCGAGGTGCACCGCGTGAAGCAGGAGATCTCGACGATGGTGCAGGAGGAGATGTCGCGCTCGCAGCGCGAGTACCTCTTGCGGCAACAGATGCGCGCCATCCGTCGAGAGCTCGGCGAAGGCGAAGAGGACGAGGACGAGCTGGAGCAGCTGCGCGATCGCATCGTGCGCGCCGAGCTGCCCACCGAGGCCGAGCGCGCCGCCAAGAAGCAGCTCAGCCGCATGCGCACGATGGCGCAGAGCGGGGCCGAGTACCAGAGCGCGCGCACGTACGTCGAGTGGCTCGCGGACCTGCCCTGGGGCCGCACCACCCCCGATCGCCTGGACGTGCCGGAAGTGCGGCGCGTGCTCGACGAAGATCACCACGGGCTCGAGAAGGCCAAGCGCCGCATCGTCGAGTTCATCGCGGTGCGCAAGCTGAAGATGGATCAGCGCGGGCCGATCCTGTGCTTCGTCGGTCCGCCTGGCGTGGGCAAGACCTCGCTGGGTCGCTCGATCGCTCGCGCCACGGGCCGTCAGTTCGTGCGCGTCGCCCTCGGCGGCGTCTCGGACGAGGCGGAGATCCGCGGCCACCGGCGCACGTACGTCGGCTCGTTCCCGGGTCGCTTCGTGGGCGCGCTCAAGAAGGCGGGCGCGCGCAACCCGGTGCTGGTGCTCGACGAGATCGACAAGCTCGGCCGCGATAGCCGCGGTGATCCGGCGAGCGCGCTGCTGGAGGTGCTCGACCCCGAGCAGAACAACACCTTCGTCGATCACTACCTCGAGGTGGCGACCGACCTCTCGCCGGTGATGTTCATCGCCACCGCGAACCGTCGCGACACCATCCCCGGTCCGCTGCTCGACCGCATGGAGGTGATCGAGATCCCGGGCTACACGCGCGACGAGAAGAAGGCGATCGCGCGCCAGTTCCTGATCCCGAAGCAGCTCAGCGAGCACGGCCTCACCGCCGAGCGGCTCGACTTCACCAACGAAGCGATCGACACCATCGTCGACAGCTACACGCGCGAGGCGGGGGTTCGTAACCTGGAGCAGCGCGTGGCCGCCGTGTGCCGCGCGGTCGCGGTGCGGCTGGCCAAGGGTGAGGATGTCTACGTCACCGCGGATCAAGCGGCGATCGAGCAGATCCTCGGGCCGCCTCAGCACGAGAAGGAAGTCGTCGAGCGCCAGCCCACGGTGGGCGTGTCGGCGGGCCTCTCGTGGTCGCCCTCGGGCGGCGACCTGATGTTCATCGAGTCGATGCGCATGTCCGGCAAGGGACAGGTGCAGCTGACCGGCCAGATGGGCGAGGTGATGAAGGAGTCCGCGGCGGCGGCGTTCACCTACGTGCGCGCACGCGCGAAGAGCTTCGGGCTCGACGCGGACTTCCTGTCCAAGATCGACGTGCACGTGCACTTGCCTCAGGGTGGGATTCCCAAGGACGGTCCGTCGGCAGGCATCGCGATCCTGGTCTCGTTGGTGTCGATGTTGACCGGCATCAAGGTGCGGCCCGACGTCGCGATGACGGGTGAGCTCACGCTGCGCGGCAACGTGCTGCGCATCGGCGGGCTCAAGGACAAGATCCTGGCGGCGCATCGCGCGGGCGTGCGCCACGTGATCATGCCCAAGCTCAACGAGGCGGACCTCGACGACGTCCCGAAGGAAGTGCGCAAGGAGGTGGAGATCCACCTGGTGTCGCGCGTCGACGAGGCGCTCGCGATCGCACTCGAGCGCTCGCCACTGGCCAGCGAGACGCAGGCCGCGCTAAGCACCTGAGGGCATGATCCGTTCCTGGTTCACCGCGCGCCGGGCTGCGCTCGCGTTCACGTTCGTGGTCTCGGTGGTGGCCTGCTTGCTGCCGCTGACGCGCACGTTCGGGCCCGAGAGCGCGCTGCTGTTCGCGGTCGCACTCTCCCCCTGGGCGGGCGCGCTGGCCGCACGCACGGCGCTGCGCTTCGACGGCGCGACCGGCCCGATGCTGGCGTTCGTGATCGGCGAGGCCTGGGCGCTGCTCGCGTTCCCGCTGGCGTTGGTCGCTCTGAACGGGCTGCTCGTCGATCCGTGCGACCCGATCGGTGGGCTGCGCTTCTTGCTGTTGGGGCCCTTGCCCGCGCTGACGCTGGCTGCCGTGATCGGCGCGGCGATCGGCACGGCGGGGCGCACGCTGAGCCTGCCGCGCACGGCGATCACGCTCGCCGCGCTGGTACCGTTCGGCGAGATCGCGCGCGCCTTGATCGACTTCGTCCAGTCGCCAGCGATCTTCGCGTTCGGGCACTTCTTCGGTTACTTCCCCGGCACGTTCTACGATCGCCAGGTCGAGATCCCGAATGCGTGGCTGAGCCATCGGCTGGTCGGCTTCCTGATCGGCGTCGGCGTGTGGTCGCTCCTGACGGCGACGAGAGACCCCGTGACTGGGCGCTTCGCCGCGCGTCGTCAGCCCGTGCGCCTGGCCTTCGCGCTCGCGCTCGGGACCACCGCGCTGTGGTGCACACGCTCGGCGCTGCTGCTCAAGCATCGCGCGAGCAGCCGCATGATCGCGTCCGAGCTCGGGCTCGCGATCGACACCCAACATTGCCACGCGATCCTGCCGCGCGAGCTGCCCGAGGGCGTGGCGCATCGCATCGCGGAGGACTGCGAGTTTCTGATCACCCAGGTCTCGCGCACGCTCGGCGTCAAGGAGGACGCGAAGATCAGTGCGTTCTTCTTCCGCTCGCCGGAGGAGAAGCGCGACCTGATGGGCGCCGCGCGCGTGTACATCGCCAAGCCGTGGCGGCGCGAGGTCTACCTGCAGCTCGCAGACTACCCGCACCCGGTGCTCGCGCACGAGCTGGCGCACGTGGTCGCGCGCCACGCGTCGCGCGGCATGTTCGGCGTGCCG
>DASUME010000890.1:0-4372 GCA_036277895.1 Polyangiales bacterium | reverse complement strand
GGCGTTGTTCTGCGCCAAGGGCGCCACCCAGTTGCTCGCCTCCTCGTTGTTGCCGGTCACTCCTGAGTCGGCGAACAAGACGCCTCCGTTGCGGACGCCGGCAAAAGAAGAGCGCGTGCAGTCTCCGCGCGAGCTGGGCGAGGCGGTGCTCACCCGCAACATCTTCGACTCGCAGACGGGCTCGATCGCGTGGCTGGCGCCTCCGCCCCCTCTGCCACCGGAGCCGGTCGACCCGGTCACCGGCAAGCCGCTGGAGGCCACGGGCCCCAACGTCGGCGATCCGCTCGGCGAGCCGGCCTTCTGCCCTCCCGGCACGCGCCTGATCGCGTCGTTCGTGGACACGCGCAACCCCACCAACTCGGTCGCGACGATCGAGGTGAACGGCAAGGCGCTGCTCTATCGCCCCGGCGCCGACGTGTCCGGTTCGGAGCTGGTGGGCCTGCGCGAGCACCGCGTGTTCATGCGGCCCAAGGGCCAGCAGCTGTGTCAGCTCGCGATGTTCGTGCCGCCGCAGCCGGTCGCGCCGCCGCCCACGCCGATCGCGGCCGCGGCGCCGCCCCCGGACGAGAAGCCGCCGCCCCACAAGAGCTCGATCACGGAAGAAGAGCTGAACGCCGGCGTCACCGCGGTCAGCGAGACGCAGTACAACATCTCGCGCCAGCTGCTCGACAAGGTGCTCGGCAACCAGGCCGAGCTGATGCGCGCGGCGCGCGTGATCCCGTACGAAGAGAACGGGCGCGTGGTGGGCGTGAAGGTCTACGGCATCCGCCGCAACGCGCTGCTCGGCAAGCTCGGCATCCAGAACGGCGACGTGCTGCGCACGATCAACGGCTTCGATCTATCCAGTCCCGACACCGCGCTCGAGGCCTACACGAAGCTGCGGGAGTCGGGCGAATTCAGCATCGCCATGATGCGCCGCGGCGCGCCCAAGACGATGGAGTACTCGGTCAAATGAAGGAGCGGAGATTGCTTATTCGCCTGCATGCATGGGCGCTGCTGACGGTGATGGTGTTCGTCACTGTCGTCGCCCCGATGCCGCGCATCGTGCACGCGCAAGGCGCGCCGCCGCCGGGTCCGGCTCGCAGTCCGTCGCGCCCGGTTCCGCTCACCACCAAGGGTCCCGCCGCCAACCGTCAGAGCGCCGAGGCGGCGCCCACGGGCGAGCAAGCCGAGCCGCCGCGCTTCGAGACCGGCGTAGAGTTCAAGGCCACGTCGCCCAACGCGCGCATCACGTTCAACCTCGAAGACGCCGAGCTGACCGACCTGGTGCGCCTGATCTCCAGCATCACCGGCAAGGCGTTCATCATCCCGAACAAGGCGCGCCAGATCAAAGCCACCGTGTTCGCGCCCGAGAAGGTGACCGCGGCCGAGGCGTATCGCGCGTTCTTGTCGATCCTCGAGCTGAACGGCATGGCCGTGGTGCCGAGCGGCCGTTACCTCAAGATCGTCGAGTCGCAGGGCGTCGAGCTGAAGACGATCCCGCTGCTGATCAACGAGAGCGTGCCGCCGGAAGACCGGTTCATGACCCACCTCCACCGCGCGGAGTTCATCAACGCGGAAGACCTGGCCGGCCTGCTCACGCGCTTCAAGTCGCCCGAGGGCAACGTCACCGCGTACCCGCCCACGAACACCGTCATCCTCACCGACACCGGCAACAACATCCGTCGCCAGCTGCGCATCGCGGAGGCTGTCGATCTGGAGCGTGGCGGCGAGCAGCTGTGGATCGAGCCGATCCACCACGCCAACGTGACCGAGCTGTCGACGCGCCTGACCGAGATCTTCCCGGTCGAGAAGGTGAAGCCAGGCGCCCCGCCCCCGCCCACGCCGGGCAAGCCGGGAGGCTCGCCGGTCAACAGCAACTTTCGCGTCACCAACCTCCTCCCCGACGAGCGCACCAACTCGCTGATCATCATGGCCACCGAGGCCGCGTACCTGCGCATCCTCGGCCTGATCTCGCAGCTGGACGTGCCGCTCGATGGCGAGGGCGGCATCCACGTGCACTACCTGCAGCACGGCGACTCGGAGGAGATCGCCAAGACGCTGAGCACGCTGATCGGCGCGTCCTCCAACCGCGCGGCGAAGAACCAGACCACCACCGCGGGCACCGTGTTCGAGGGTCAGATCGCGGTCACCTCGCACAAGCAGACCAACTCGCTGGTGATCACCTCGTCGCTGCACGACTACAGCGCGCTGAAGAAGGTGATCGATCGCCTCGACACCGAGCGCAAGCAGGTGTTCATCGAGGCCGTGGTGTGCACGCTCGACGTGTCGAAGAAGCGCACCGTCGGTCTGTCGTACTTCACGGGCGTGCCGGACGTGCCCACCTCGGGCGCGCTCGGCTTCGCCGGCTACCAGGCGGGCGGCGCGCTCACGGGCACCGCACTCAGCGGCTCGAGCAGCGTGGCGGGTGGTGCGGCGGCGTTGCTCGGTGGCCTCACGGCCGCCGGTGGTGCGGACGCACTGAGTGGTCTCGCGCTCGGCGTGCAGGGCTCGACCGTGCAGGTCGCCGGCCTGAGCTTGCCCTCGTTCGGCGTCGCGCTGGCCGCGATCGCGTCGAGCGGCGACAGCGACGTGCTCGCGACGCCGCACCTGCTCGCGCTCAACAACGAAGAGGCCGAGATCAACATCGGCCAGAACGTGCCCACGCAGTCGAGCGTGCCCGGCCTGTCGGCGCTCGGTGGACTCGGCGGCCTCGGAGGCGCGACCGGCGCGGCGGGTGGTCTCGGTGGCCTGGGTGGCTTGGGCGGCCTCGGCGGCCTCGGGACCGGTACCGTGCCGCGCGAGAACGTCGGCACGCGCATCCGGGTCACGCCGCACATCAACGAGAGCGACGAGATCCGGCTCGACATCGACGAGGAGATCTCGGAGCTCGGCGCGCCGGTCGCGAACTCGAACGTCGGCGCCTCGATCGTGAACAAGCGCACGGCCAAGACCAAGTTGGTCGTACGCGACCAACAGACCGTGGTTATCGGTGGCCTGATGCGCGACGGCGTGACCACCAGCCAGAGCAAGATCCCGCTGCTCGGCGACATCCCGCTGATCGGCGCGCTGTTCCGCAAGACCAGCACCGAGAAGTCCAAGCAGAACCTGCTGCTGTTCCTCACGCCCTACATCGTGCGCACGCAGGCGGACCTGCGGCACATCTACGAGCGCAAGATGCGCGAGCGCCAGGAGTTCCTGGATCGCTACTTCGTGTTCGGTACGCACGACTACCACCCGACCGTCGACTACTCGCGCACGCGCGGGCTGGTCGCCGAGATCGTGAAGGAAGTCGACCGGCTCCACGCGGACAAGAGGATGGCGGACGAGATGGCCAGCAAGCCCAGTCCGCAGCACGTGCCGGTCGCCGCGATCGGCTCGCTCGGCAAGCCTGCGCAGCAGACCAGCACAGGGCCCACGGAAGGTGACACCATCGTCGAGGCGGGCCAGGCGCAGCCGGTCTCGACGCCGCAGGAGCCGACCTCGCCGCAGCAAGCGGCACCTCCCGCGACGGAGCCCGTGCAGACCCAAGAGACGGCACCGCAAACACCGCCCGCACCAGGCTCGGAGTAACCTTTGGAGCAGCACTACATCGGCGACATTCTCGTTCGGCGCGGCCTGTTGCCGGTCGATCGTATGGAGGAGGCGCTGCGCGTGGCCGACGAGCGCGGGGCGCAGCTGATGGACGTGCTGACGGCCACGAACGTGGTCGACGAGCTCGCGATGTCGCGTGCGCTCGCCGAAGAAGCTGGCTTGCCGTTCCTCGAAGAGCTGAAGGTCGATCAGGTGCCGATCGATCTGGTCGAGCGCACGCCGATCAACTTCGCGCGCCAGCACGGCGTGCTGCCGATCGGGCGCGACGGCGACGCCGTGATCGTGGCGGTACGCAACCCGCTCGACCCCACACCGCTCGACGACCTGCGCGCCCTGCTCGGCTCGCCGATCATCGCGGTGGCCGCGGCGCCGGACGCGATCGAGCGCGCGATCAACCGCGTGTACGAGCGCAAGGACGAGAACGCGCTCTCCGACAGCAGCAAGCAGCAGGACGAAGAGGAGCTGCAAGACCTGATCGACATGACCGACGAAGCGCCGGTCATTCGCTGGGTGAACACGCTCTTCTACAACGCGGTGCGCGACCGCGCGTCCGATATCCACATCGAGCCGACCGACCGCGAAGTGATCGTGCGCAACCGGATCGACGGCGACCTCTACCCGGTCAAGCACGCGCACAAGGGCTTCTTGCCCTCGATCGTGGCGCGCGTGAAGATCGAGGCCGGCCTGAACATCGCCGAGAAGCGCCTGCCGCAGGACGGCCGCATCACGCTCCGCATCGCGGGCAAGAACGTCGATATCCGCGTCTCGACAATCCCGACGAGCCGCGGCTTCGAGCGGA
>DASUME010000889.1:0-2457 GCA_036277895.1 Polyangiales bacterium | reverse complement strand
GGCCCCGGCTGCACGCGCGACGACGAGTGCGTGCTGCAGAGCACGGGCGTGCGCTGCGAGGGCTTCGTCTACGGCAGCTGCGGGACCGCCCTGCATCGCGACGCCGCGGCGCAGTGGGACCCCGATGCCGTCTGCCGGCAGATCGAAGCGCTGCCCGCGCAGCGCGGCCTCGGCTGCGAGGTCTCGCCCTCGTGCGCGGTCGCGGAGGCAGCCTGCATCGACGGCCGCTGCAGCGCGCGCTGATCACTCCGCCGCGACGGCGAGGCAGCTCTTGAGCGCGCTGCGCAGCTCGCTGACGGTGCCGCGCTGGCTCGGGTCGGCGCGCAGGCAGAACGCCATCCACTCGGCCAGCCGCGCGTGGCGCTCGTCGCCGCGCAGCTCCGCCAGCTCGTTCGCGGCGCCGTCGTGCGCGGCGTGCAGCGCCGCCAGCTGCGCCTCGGAGTGCGCGTGGAACAGCGGGCGCCCCGTGACCAGCTCGTAGGCCAGGCAGCCGAGCGCGTACACGTCCGCCGGTGCACCACTCGCGGTCGCCTCGCGCCACAGCTCCGGCGCGCGGTACTGCGCGTTTCCGCAGCCGGGGCGCACGTGCTCCCCGGCGAGGTGGTAGTCGACCAGCACCGGCTGCACGGCGCCGTTACGCATGCGAAGAACCACGTGCGCGGGCGTGAGGTCGAGGTGCGCGAGCCCCTCCGCGTGCAGCGCCTCGAGCCCGGCCAGCACGCCGTCGAGCACCGCGAACGCGTCGAACTGGCGCTTGCGCACGCGCGCCAGCGTGGGCCCCTCGACCCACTCCATGACCAGGAACGGCTTCGGCCTCGGCTCCACCTCGACCGCGACCACCGACGCCAGGTTCTCGTGCGGCGGCATGCGCAAGAGCGCGGGCAGCTCGCGCGCGAACGCCAGCTCGAAGTCCGCCTCGTCGAGCACCCGCGCGCAGTCCGCGTCGTAGCGCGGCACCTTCAACAGCAGGCCGCGCGCCTGCGTATCGTGGCGCTGGTCGCTGCGGCGCACCACGAACACCGAGCTGCCGAGGCCGGTGCCGAGCGCGCGCGAGACCGCGAACCCGCCGAGCCGTCGCGAGGCCGGTAGCCACGGCGGCAGCGGGCATGCTTCGGCGCTCGCGGGCGCCAGCAACGCGGCCTCTTGTGCGTCGTCGAGCGGCCAGCGCTTCACCGGCTCCAGCGCCTGGGTCACGGCGAGCGCGAGCGCGCGCGGCAGCGTGCGGGCAAGCTCGCGCTCCAGCCACTCCAGCGTCGGCCCGAGGTCGGCCAGCTCGTTCTGCGCGGCCGCGCTCTCCAGCGCGCGCGTGAGGCTCGCCAGCGGGCTCTCGTCGACGATCGGACCCGCCAGCTCCGCGCCCAGCCGCCGTCGCGCGTCGTGCGTGAGGTACGCCAGCTCGCACAGTGCGCCCTCGAACATCGTCAGCGCACGCCGCGAGCGCAGCAGCTGCCGCACCGAGTGCGCGGCCGTGAGCGCCTCCAGCGAGCGCGCCAGCGCCAGCAGTGCGCGCCGCAGCGCCTCCGTGCGCGGGCTGGCATCGCTCGGCACCGCATGCGCGAGCTCGCTCAGCGCATGCAGCACCGGACGCTCACCCTCGAGCGCGCTGTAGAGCACGGACAGCGCGTGCAGCGAGCGCTGCAGGTCCGGCAACAGGCAGCCCTCCGCCAGCGCCAGCAGGCCCTCCGGCAGCGGCACCGCAAAGGCCGTGCACAGCAGCGCGTCGCCGAGCTCGAGCGCCTCCGCGCGCACCAGCGCATCGAGCCCGCGCGCGAGGCTGGCGTGTACGATCCGATCCATCGCCGTCGAGCCCTGCTCCGCCACGCGCTCGCCGAGCCGGCGCACCGCGCGCAGCTGCGCCTCGTGGAGCTCGCCGTCGCGCTGAAAGTCGCCGTCGATCAGGTGCAGCAAGAGCCGCAGCCGGCGCATGCGCAGCGCGAGGTGCTCGCTGTTGCCGTTGTGCGCCTCGCGCTCGACGAGCAACGTCAGCAGGCGCAGCATCAGCTCGGACAGGCGTGCGCCTTCCTTGCCGCCCTCGCTGCCGGTGGCGCGCTCGCTGGCCGACAACAGCGAGAACAGCGCCGAAGACGCCAGCAGCCCGTGATCGAGCTCCGCCATGATGCGCAGCAGCTCGCGGCGCGCGCGCCGCCCGTGCTCTTCCTGGATCAACGCCAGGCGCTCGACCTGCTCCGCCGCGAGCGTCAGGGCGCGCTGGGCGGGCGCCAGCGAGGCCGCAGGTCCTTCGTGTGCATATCTGTGCAGCGCCTCGTCGATCAGGGCGGGCAGGCTCGCGCCTTGCTCGGGTGGACGCTCGAAGGCGTCGCGCAGGTGCGCGATTAGCTCTTGCTGGGCGGGCTCGACGCCCTCGACGTCGAGCTGCGCGAGCGCGAGCTCGGAGAGCTGCGCGCAGCCGTCGTCGCGGCACAGCTCACGGCGCAGCTCGAGGAACGCCTCCGCCGC
>DASUME010000888.1:0-9502 GCA_036277895.1 Polyangiales bacterium | reverse complement strand
CTGGCGGCCGACAACTTGAGCGAGATGCTCTCGCTCCTCGAGGAGTACGACCGCGAGTACCTGTACTCGGTCGCGACCGTGGATGTCTACGGCAAGGGCGCGAACCTCGGCCGCGGCGTGATCGCGTTCGGGGATCACGCCACGCGGGGCGAGCTGCCCGCGAACACCGACCCTCTGAAGGTGTCGCCACCGCCGCGCCTGTCGGTGCCGTTCGAGCTGCCCGAGCTGACGCTCAACCGGCTGAGCATTCGCGCGGTGAACGCGTTCGTGCAGCTCACCCAGAAGCGGCTCGAGCCGATCGGCCACTACGAGGGCTTCTTCTACCCGCTCGACATGCTTGGTCACTGGAACCGCGGCTACGGGCGGCGCGGCTTCGCGCAGTACCAGTTCGTGATCCCGTTCGAGGACGGCGAGGCGCGCATGCGCCACATCCTCGACTTCATCTTCGCGTCGGGGGAGCTGCCGTTCCTCAACGTGCTCAAGCGTATGGGCAAGCAGAGCGGCGGCGTGCTCTCGTTTCCGCGCGAGGGCTACACGTTCGCGATCGACTTCCCGATCCGCGATCACACCGTCGCGGTGCTGCGCGAGCTCGACAAGCTGGTCGTCGAAGCCGGCGGGCGCATCTACCTCGGCAAAGACAGCGTCGTCGAGGCCGACACGTTCCGCGCGATGTACCCGGCGATCGACGCCTGGCTGGCCGTGAAGCAGAAGTACGACCCGAACAACGTGTTCACGTCGGACCTGGCGCGGCGCGTGGGCTTGTTAAGCGCGTAGCGCGGCGACGGGCGTGCTGGTCTTGCCGCCCTTGGTGCCGAACTCGGTCAGCGGCAGGCCCACCGCCTGCAGCAGCGTGAGCAGCACGTCGCTGGTGTTGCCGCCGCTGCTGCGCACGTGGATGCCGGGGTGCACGAGCGTGCCGCCGCCCTTGCCTGCGATCAGGATCGGGTAGTCGTTGATGGTGTGCGGCAGCCCCTCGGCGGTGTCCGTGCTGCCGAGGATGACGCAGCTGTCGAGCAGGTTGCCCGTGCCTTCGGGCGTGGCCTTGAGCGTCTCCAGCAGCTTCGCGAAGCGCTGCATGATGAACACCGTGATCGAGTTCACCTGCGGCTGCTCGCCGCCCTCGTTGTGCGTGAGGCTGTGGTGGTCGCCGAGCTGGATCTCGGGGTAGTTGCTGAAGCCGACCGAGCCGCTGAACATCACCGAGAACACCCGGGTCTGGTCGCAGGCGAGCGCGAGCGCGGCCATCGCTGACATCGCATCGTTGACCGCCGTCAGGTACTTGTCGCCGGTCATCGTGCTGGGCGCCGTGGGCTTCTTGCAGCCGAGCGCGGGCGGCGGCGCGTTCTCGATCGCCATGATCTGCGTCTCCAGCGCGCGGATGCTCTCCATGTGCTGGTCGATGCGGCGCTGGTCGTTCACGCCGAGCCTGCGCTTGAGCGCGGTCGCGTCGTCCTTGACCGCCGACAGCACCGAGCGGCGCAGCGCCAGCTTGGGGTCGACGGCGGTGCTCTGCCCGGGCTCCTTGAAGCCGTCGCCGAACAGGCGCGAGTAGAGCGCCGACGGCGTGTACTCCGGCGGGTTCGGCGTGTCCGGCCCGTTGTGCGACAAGTAGCGCAGCGTGGTGCCCTCGCCGGTGACCACACTCTTGGAGATGCCGATCTCCAGCGAGCGGAACTTGAGCTTGTCGGTGATCGACGCCGCGACCACCTGATCGATCGAGGGCGCGCTGAAGGTCGACGCGTACGGCGCACCCTTCGGATCCTGCGGGATCATCGGCGCACCCGAGAGAATACCCACGCAGCCCGCGTGGTGTCCGCGCTCGTTGCCGGTCTTGATGTTGTAGCCGGACGCGACGGACACGTAGTCCTTCACGTTGAGCAACGGCGCGAGCTCCTCGCTCAGCTGCCAGCTCGGGCCCTGCGCGCTGGGCACCCACTTCTTGAGGCGGACTCCGTTGCCCCAGAAGAAGATGCCGAAGCGCTTCGGGATCGTCGCACCATCCGCGAGCGCGGTGCCGTGCGAGTTGAGCATCATCTCGAGCGTGGGCAGGCCGATGCGGATCGCGCTGCCGTAGAGCATGCCGCGCAACAGGCTGCGGCGACCGAGGGTGTTACGCGACGTCATTGCCTGGCTCCGAAGCGGAAGCCATCGCTGCCGATTACGGCCCGCAACAGCGCGCTGAACTTGTAGCCGCTCGCGGCGAAGGCCTCGATTGTCTCCTGCACCGCCGGCTCCTCGCCATCGGTTTCGACGTGCGCCGTGGCGTATCGATAGAGCTGGCGCGCCACACACTCGATCGCGGACTCCTCGTCGTGCAACAGCTCGGCGAGCTGCAGCGCGCCGTCGAAGTCGCTGCCGTTCAGGCTGCCCGTGACGTCGAGCGCATGGCCGTTGTCGTCCTTGCGCCAGCGGCCCACCGCGTCGAAATTCTCGAGCGAGAGGCCGATCGGATCCATCAGCTTGTGGCAGCCGGCACAGCTGGCGACCGAGTTGTGGACCGCGAGCCGCTCGCGCATCGTGGGCGCGTTCGCGGCCGGCTCGGGCAGCACGGTGCTCACCTCCGGCGGGGGCGCCGGGATCGACTGGCAGAGCATACGCTCGCGGATGAACTTGCCGCGCTTGGTCGGCGAGGTGCCGTCCGTGTGCGCGTAGGTCGCGAGGAACACGGCCTTGCCGAGCAGGCCCGCGCGCGGCCCGTCGGCAGGCAGGGTGACCCGGCCGTTGCTGCTCGCCGGCAGCCCGTACAGGGTCGCCAGCTCGCTGTTCACGAACGCGACGCGGGTGGTGAACAGCTCACGGAAGTCCGTGTTGGCGCCGAAGGTGTAGTCCTCGATGGTGTCGAGCACGTCGTCCTTCATCGCGGTCTTGAGCGCGTCGTCGAAGCCGTCCGGCATCACCTTGGCGTTCTTGTCGACCAGGTCGATCTCCTCGAGCGAGAGCCGCTCGCTGTGGAAGTTGTCGAGCGCGGACTTGGCGCGCGGGTCGGCGATCAGGCGGTCGGCCTGCTCCAGCAGTCCATCCAGCTTGCTCAGCTCGCCACGGCTCGCCGCCGCCAGCAGCGCGTCGTCCGGGGTAGTGTTCCAGAGCAGGTAAGACAGCCGCGTGGCGAGCTCGTAGTCGTCGTACGCCACGGTGTTTCCGCCGCCGTCTTTGCCGAGCTCGACCCGGAACAGAAAGCTCGGGGCCTGCAGCATGCCGGCGATCGCGTACGACAAGCCCGCGTAGAAATCTCCGCCGAGAGCGGCCTGCGCCTGGCTGGCGAGGCCGACGTAGCGCGCGACCTCCTCGGCCGTGAGCGGGCGTCGGAACGCGCGCTGGCCGAAGCGCGCCACGAAGCCGTCGGCACAGCCGGCGGTCGCGGGCGTACAGCCCACGAACGCATCCCGGTGCGTCGCGTCCAGAGCCGCGGCCGCGAGCACGAACGCCGCGCTCTCGAACTTCTCGGCGGCCGACACCGAGACCGTGGCCTTGGCCGCGCCGATCGCGAAGAAGCCGTTGATCGAGGTGTCGGGCTCCAGCTCGGGCAGCTTGGCCATGACGCCGAACAGGTCCGCGACCGTGTTCTCGTACTGATACACAGTCAGCTTGCGCAGCGCGACGGGTGCAGCCTCGAAGCCGTCCGCCTGCCCGGTCGGTACGCCGGGCGAGCCGGGCGGGCCATCCTCCGACGAGAGCGTGGGCGCTCCCCCGAGCCCCGGCGCCGCGATGGTGCCGCTGCAGCCGGCCAGCGTGGCGCCGATCAGCAGCAAGGCCTGGGGCTTGAAACGACGAACGATCATGCTTGCCTGGGTCGCGCCGAGCGCGAGCAGAGGTCGAGCGAGCCGGAGCGCCGCGCGAACTGGATTGGGAAGGGGCCTCGAAGCTAACCGATCGCGTCGCGCGCTTGGCGCAAAAGTGGGCGTCCAGTAAGTGTCGGCACGCGTCAAGAACGGCTCAGACCAACTGCAAGGCAGGCGTAAAATGTTTGCGCAGGAGCGCGGCGTCGGCCTGGTCACGATTCTCGACTGCGCGACCCTTGCCGCGCCAATCGAAACACAGTTGGCGCCAGCGGATCGGGGCGCGCGTGCGTTCGGGTATGACAGCGGCGTGAACCGTACCCGAGAGGCCACCGTGTCGCTGCGCTGGCTGGTGCCCGTCCTGCGCGTGACGGGGCCGAGCACGGAGGACCTGGCCGCGCTCGGCCACGAAGGTCTGACGCTGCGCGAGCTCGCCGACCCACGCGCGCGCGTTCGTCACCGCGTCGCCAGCGAGCTGATCGGCGCGGCCGCCGAGCGCCTGCACTGCTCGGAGCTGGGTTTGCTCGCGGGCGAGCAGCTGGCGCCGTGCGACTTCGACGCGCTGGAGCTGGCCCTGCGCTCCTGTGCGACCCTGCGCGAGGCGATCGCGTTGTTCGGCCGCGCCGTACCGCTCCTGCACGGCGCGCTCGAGTCGTCGCTGCGTGAGCACGACGGACAGGCGACCTGGGAGCTGCGCACGACCGACGACGTGCTGCCTCGGATGGTGTGCAATGACTTCGCGCTCGCGGCCGTCGCCAGCCTCTGCCGTCGCTATCTGACGATCCCTTACCTCGTGCGCGAGGTGCACGTGCGCCATGGCCGGGCGCCGCACGCGTCGGCATACCAGCGCGTGTTCCCGGACGCCGAGGTTCGCTACGGGAGCCGCCGCAACGCGCTGGTGTTCGATGGCGCGTGCCTGGAGGCGCCGTTGAGGCTCGCCCACGCGGGCCTGCTCCAGGTGTACGAAGCGCAGCTGAACGAGCGCCTGGTCGAGCTCAGCTCCGCACGTGCGATGAGCCTGCGCGTTCGCCAGGTGCTCGAGGAGCAGCTGCGCGCAGGGGACGCGGGCATCGCGTCGGTCGCCGCGCGGCTGGGACTGAACGTGAGCACGCTGCGCCGCGCGCTGAGCGACGAGGGCACCACCTACCGCCGGCTGCGCGAGGAGCTGCGCAGCGAGCTGGCGGAGCGCTACCTGAGCGACCGTGCGCTGACCGTCAGCGAGGTCGCGTTCCTGCTCGGGTTCGCCACCGTGGCCGCGTTCAGCAAGGCGTTTCGGCGCGGGCACCAGGTGCCCCCGACCACCTATCGCGCCCGGGTCCGCCACAGCTTGCCGGCCGCGCGCGCCAGCCTCTGAGTGTTTGCTTGCGCGCGGCGGCCGAAGGCGGCACATCGAGGGCGTGACGCGCAAGGTCTTCATCGACGGGCAAGAGGGCACCACCGGGCTGCAGATCCACGAGCGCCTGCAGGGCCGTGACGACATCGAGCTGGTGTCGATCGCGAGCGAGCAGCGCAAGGATCCGGCCGCCAAGCGCGCCGTGATCGCCGAGGCCGACGTGGTGATCCTGTGCCTGCCGGACGCCGCCTCCGTGGAGACGGTCGCGCTGGCGCCGGACGCGCGCTTCATCGACGCCAGCACCGCGCACCGCGTGCACCCGGAGTGGGTCTACGGCATGCCCGAGCTCGCGCCGCAGCAGCGTGCGCAGATCGCGGCCGCCAAGCGGGTCTCGAATCCCGGCTGCTGGGCGACGGGCTTCATCCTGGCGCTGCGCCCGCTCACCGACGCGGGGCTGGTGCCGGCCGACTACCCCGCCAGCGCGCACGGCGTGAGCGGCTACAGCGGCGGCGGCAAGAAGATGATCGCCGACTTCCGGCAGCACGGCGGCGAGCCGGCCTGGGGGGCGCGCGCGTACGGCCTGCCGCTCAAGCACAAGCACCTGCCGGAGATGCGCCTGTACACCGGGCTGGCGCGTGCGCCGCTGTTCAGCCCGATGGCCGCCAATTACTACCAGGGCATGCTGGTGCAGATCCCGCTGCACGTGGGCGCCCTGCCCGCGTGCATCACCGCGGGCGACGTGCACCGTGTGTGGAGCGCTCGCTACGCCAGCGAGCGGTGCGTGCGCGTGCTGCCGCTCGACGGAGGCGACGCGCTCGAAGACGGCTTCCTGCCGCCCACCGGCGTGAACGACACCAACACGCTCGAGCTGTTCGTGTCCGGCCACGCCGAGCAGCTGCTCCTGACCGCCCGCCTCGACAACCTCGGCAAGGGCGCCGCCGGCGCCGCCGTGCAGAACCTGAACCTCATGCTCGGCCTCGACGAGCTGCGCGGCCTGACGCTGTAAGCTGTGCAGGAAGCGGCCTTCTTCGCAGTCGACGTAGGCCTGCGGCACCGGCGCAGCCATGTAGTCCGCGTTGACGGGCACGTCGACTGCACCCGCCACCGGATAGCTCCAGAGCAGCTCCAGCTTCGGCAGGCCGCACTTCGCCTCCGCGCGTTCACTCGCGAGCAGCAGGAGCCCGACCAGTAGCGACCTCTTCCTACGAGGAGCGCACAGCAAGACTCGCGCCGCACGAAAACGCGGGGGTTTGTGCGTGCCAGGTTGTGTCAGTTGGCGTGTGCGGAGCGGCGGCGGCGCTTGATCGTGTACATCGCCTCGTCGGCGCGCGCGATCAGGTCGTTGAGGGAGACGGGGCGGTCGGGCACGCAGATCGAGCTGCCCACGCTGAGCGCGATGCGGTAGGCGCGATTGGCGATCTGGTTGTGCCGCGCCAGCGTCTCCAGCAGGCGCGCGCGCAGCACGTCGACATCGTCCGCGTCGCCTTCCACCAGCGCCACGAATTCGTCGCCGCCGAGCCGCGCCACCACGTCCGAGCTGCGCAGCACGCGGTGCAGGATCGTCGCCACGTCGATCAGCGCGTCGTCGCCGCTGTCGTGTCCGAGCTCGTCGTTGATGCGCTTCATGCCGTCGACATCGACGAACAACAGCCCCACGGCCTGGCGATGCCGCGCCGCGAGCCGCAGCTGCTGCTCGGCGAGCAGCAGGAAGCCGCGCCGGTTGTAGAGCCCGGTCAGCTCGTCGGTCAGCGCCGCGCGCCGGATCTGATCCTCCATGTGCACGCGCTCGGTGATGTCCTCCACGCTGCCCACGTAGTTGGTCACCTGCCCGGCCGCGTTGCGCACCGGCGTGATGCTAAGGCTGTTCAGGAACAGCTCGCCGTCCTTGCGGTAGTTGCGCAGCACCGCGTGGCCGGCGCGCTCCTCGCGCAGCGCCTCGCGCAGGCTCTCCAGCTCCGGCTGATCGCGGTCGTCACCCTGCAGCACGCGGCAGCTTCGCCCCACCAGCTCGCTCTCCCTGTACCCGGTGATGCGCTCGAACGACGCGTTGCAGTACACGATCGGGTTGTCGGGTCGGGTCGGGTCCGTGATCAGCACGCCGTCGCTGACCGAGGCCAGCGCGCGCTGCGATAGGCGCAGCGACTGCTCCTGCTCCACCTGCGTGGTGACGTCGCGCGCGGTGCACAGCGCACGGCGGCCCTCGATCGGACGCACCGTCCACTCGAGCCAGCGATGTCCGCCGTCCTTGCAGCGCACCCGGCAGCGTACGCCCTGCGCCGCTTGCCCGTTCGCGATCGCCGCCAGCTGCAGCTCCACGGACGGCTTATCCTCGGCGTGCACGAACTCGATGAAGCTGTGTGCGGTGAGCTCTTGCGCGGTCCAGCCGAGCGTACGCTCCCAGGCGCGGTTGACGCGCTCCAGCGCACCTGCCGCGTTGGCCATCGCCAGCATGTCGAGCGAGCCCTCGAAGAACAGCGCGGCCTCCTCCTCCGCCTCCCGCCGCGCCGTCACGTCCTGGATCTGCGAGATGAAGAACTGCGGGGCGCCCGCTTCGTCGCGCACCAGCGAGACCGTCAGCTGCGCGCGCACGACGTGTCCCGCGGCGTGCAGGTAGCGCTTCTCCAGCCGGTACGACGGGATCGTGTCCTCGATCAGCTGGTGCACCAGCGCCAGGTCTTGCGCGAGATCGTCCGGGTGCGTCAGCGCCTGGAAGTCGGTCTCGAGCAAGCTCTGGCGCGAGTAGCCGAGCAAGCTGCACACCGCGTCGTTGACCTTCAGCCAGTGGCCTTCGAGCGACACCAGCGCCATGCCAATCGCCGCATCACGGAACGCGCTCTCGAACAAGGATGGCCCCTCACCCATGGTGAGGATGGTACCAATGGGGGGCGCGAGGGTGGTTGTTATCTGTTGGGCTATGCCCTACGAAGTTTCGCCTCGAGCTCGGGGGGCTCCGAAGTCAGCTCCAGGCGACTGGTAATGCTAAACCCGGGCGTGTACTACGTTGTCGTCACGAGAGGTGAACCCAAGATGGCAAGCGACGGAAAGCCCCCGGCGAAGGGTGCCCGCCTGTTCAAGCTCGCCGGCATGACGGCCGGCATCGCAGGCGGCTATGCCCGCGACCGCGTCAAGCGCATGTTCATGTCGGACGAGGACGCGGCGGCGGATCAGCAGGAGGCCTTCAAGCGCGTCGGCGCCTCGATCGCATCGACCCTGGGTGAGCTCAAGGGCGCCGCCATGAAGATGGGCCAGATGGCCTCGATGGCCGCGGACCTCCTGCCCAAGGAGATCGCGGACGCGCTGCAGACGCTGCAGGGCGACGCGCCGCCGGTGGACTTCTCGGTGATCGAGCAGCAGATCCTCGCCGAGTTCGATCAGCCGCTCGAGCTGCTGTTCGAGGACTTCGAGCGCGAGCCGTTCGCGGCTGCGTCGATCGGCCAGGTGCATCGCGCCAAGGTCGATGGCCGCCCGGTGATCGTGAAGGTCCAGTACCCGGGCGTCGATGTCGCCGTCGACTCGGACATGCGGCACCTCAAGCTGGCGCTGCTCGCCAGCGGCGTGCTGAAGATCGACAAGAAGGCGCTCGCCGCCAGCTTCGCCGAGATCAGCGCGCGCATGCACGAGGAGCTCGACTACTGCAACGAGTCGGACAACGTGCGCCGCTTCAAGGCCTTTCACGCCGCGCACCACCCGTTCGTCGTCATCCCCGAGGTGATCGGCCACCGCTCCGCCAAACGTGTGCTCACGCTCGCCTACGAGCCCGGCGATCACGTCAGCAAGCTCGACCGCTACAGCGCCGAGGAGCGCGACCGCTGCGGCCGCAACCTGTGGGTCGCGATGGACAGCCAGATCTTCGATCACGGCTGCATCCACGCCGATCCCAACCCTGCCAACTTCGCGTTCCGCCGCGACGGCACCGTGGTGATGTACGACTTCGGCTGCGTGAAGGAGCTCGCGCCGCACGTGATCGACGGCTACCGCCAGCTGGTGATCGAGGGCCTGAGCGAGAACTACGCGCGCATCGAGAAGGCGCTGCTGCAGCTCGGCGTGCGCAAGCCGGACGCGGCGAGCCCGTCGCACGACTTCTACAAGCTGTGGCGCGACTGGCTCGCGTTGCCGATCCTCGCGAGCAACCCGTTCGACTTCGGCGCGGGCACCTTCGAGAAGGAGATGGTGACCAAGCTGGTGCCCGCCACGATGAAGAACCTCGGTGCGTTCCAGCCCAGCAAGGATCTGGTGTTCTTCAACCGCTCGCTGGTCGGCCACTACGCAACGCTGAAGAAGATGGGCGCGCACGTGCCGGTGGGCTCGGTGCTCTCCGCCCGCTTCCCCGAGGTCGCACGCTACTTCGCCTAGCAGCCCGTTGAAAAAAGTCTGTTCTGGAGGATCGACAGTC
>DASUME010000887.1:0-2894 GCA_036277895.1 Polyangiales bacterium | reverse complement strand
TCGTCCCCGCGCGAGGTGGCGCCGGACTTGGGCGCAAAGCTCACCCACAGCCCCGCCATCGCCGCCAGCCCGAGCGCCGCGATGCCTGCGCGCACGACCTTGCGCGTGCGATCGGCGCGATCGAGCTGGCTCACGAGCTTGAGCGCCTCGGGGTGCGCGTCCTGCAGCGCGAGCACGCGGTCGAGCGCGTCGATCGCGGCCATCCGATCGCGCACCGCGACCGCCCTGCGCCCCTCGACCAGCAGCGCCTCGAGCACGCGCGCGCGCAGCAGCTCGGCCTCGCCCTGCGGGTTGCCGAAGTACGCCTCCAGCGCGACGCGTGAGTCGTCGATGCCCACGTTCGCGAGCAGCCGCGCGAGCGCCTTGGCCAGATCGTCCGCCGTCTGAAAGCGCGCCGCGGGCGACTTGGCGAGGCAGCGGCAGATCAGATCGCGCAGTGGGCGCCCGATCGAGGGCCGCAGCGCGAGCGGATCGAGCGGCTGGCACTCGACCACCCGCTTGAGCACCTGGTGCGGGTTCTTGCCCGAGAACGGCAGGGTCCCGGTGCACAGCCAGTACAAGATCGTGCCCAGCGCGAACACATCACTGCGCGCGTCCGCGTCGCCGCTCTCCACTTGCTCGGGCGCCATGTGCGCCGGCGAGCCGAGCAGCTGCCCGGTCGCGGTCATCGCGCTCATCGTGGGGTCGAGCATGTCTGCGATGCCGAAGTCGGTGAGCTTCACCGTGCGGTCCTCGTGCAGCAGCACGTTCTCCGGCTTCACGTCGCGGTGCACGATGCCCTGCGCGTGGGCAGCCGCCAGCGCGGCCGCGAGCTCGGCGCCGATGCAGGCCGCGATCTCGGGCGGGATCTCGCCGATCGTGTCCACGAACGCGCGCAGCGTGGGGCCCGTGAGCAGCTCGGTCGCGATGTACGCGTTGTCGGACTCGTTGCCGCTGTAGTCGTAGATCTCGAGGATCGCGGGATGCCGCAGCTTGGCGACCGCGCGCGCCTCGCGCGAGAAGCGCACGCGCGCCTGCTCGGTGCCGCGCAAGTGCGGGTGCATCACCTTCACCGCCACCCACCGATCGAGCCGCGTATCGCGCGCGCGATAGACCGTGGCCATTCCTCCATGGCCGATCTCGTTGGTGAGCTCGTAGCGTTCGATCTGGGGAAGCACGGCGGGGCGGGCCAAGTGTAGCGACTCTCTGCGCTTTACACGAGACGAGCGGCCCAGTACATGGCCGAGGTGTGGGTGACGGAGTGTGCATCGCCACTGAGCCCGCGTGAGGCTGCGCTGCGGCTCGCCCACGAGCCCGGGCTGGCGTGGCTCGACGGCGGCCTCGCGCACGGTCGCGACGGTCGCTTTTCTTTCGTCAGTACCGCACCTTGCGAGCGGGTGACGCAGGCGGCGGGAGAGCCCTGGAGCGCGCTGCCCAGTTGCGAGCTGGCTGACGATACCCGCGAGCTGCGCGCGTCCGACGTTCCGCAGTGGGTGGGCTACGTGGGTTACGACGCACGCACCCCGGGTGCCAGCACGCCTGCGCTGTGCTTTGCGCGCTACGACGCTTCGTACGCATTCGATCACCAGAATCAGCGCGCCTACCTGGTCGGCGACGACGCGGCCGCCTGCGCGCGTCTGGGCGCGAAGCTGCGCCGCGCGCCCGTCGACGCGCTGGCGTTCGAGGCCGGCGCGGTGGTCGCCACCCCGTGGTCTGAGCACGAGGCCGCGATCCGGGGCGCGCTGGCGCTGATCCGCGAGGGTGAGGTGTACGAGATCAACCTCGCGCGCCGCTTTCGCGCGCCGTTCGCGGGCTCCTCGCTGGGCTTGTTCCTGCGCATGCGCGACGAGAGCCCAGTGCCACTCGGGCTCTACCTCGAGGCCGGCGAGCACACGCTGCTCGGGCGCAGCATGGAGCGCTTCCTGCGCCTGCGCGACGGTGTGCTCAGCACCTCGCCGATCAAGGGAACGGTCGCGCGCCTGGGTGACGACAAGGGCGAAGCGCAGGCGTTGAGCGCCGACCCCAAGGAGCGCGCCGAGCACGCGATGGTGGTCGACCTGATGCGCAACGACCTGAGCCGGGTGTGTGAGCTCGGCAGCGTGCGCATCGACGAGCTGATGGCGGTGCTGCCGTTCGCGGGGCTCTCGCACCTGGTGAGTACGATCTCGGGCCGCACGGACGCGTCCGTGGCCGAGATCCTGGCGCAGACGTTCCCCCCTGGCAGTATCACCGGCGCGCCCAAGGAGCGGGTGGTGCGCGCGATCGCGCAGCTCGAGAGCGCCGCGCGCGGGCTGTACTGCGGCTGCTACGGCTTCCTCGATCGCGCGGGCGGCTGCTCGTTCGCGGTCACCATCCGCAGCGCCGTCGTGAGTGCGGGTCTGGTGGACTACTTCGCAGGCGGGGGGATCGTGGCCGATAGCGATCCGGCGCGCGAGGTCGCCGAGACCGAGCTCAAAGCGCAGATGTTCCTGCGCGCGCTCTCGCCGTCTCCGTGAGCTACAACCGGGGCATGGACGACGCGAAGCGAACAGCGGCGCTGGCGGCCCTCGAAGAGGTGCCGAAGCGTGATGGAACGGTAGTCGGGCTCGGCAGCGGCTCCACGGCGCGCATCTTCGTGGAGGAGCTCGGCGCGCTCGTGCGCGGGGGCCTGCGCATTCAGGGTGTGCCGACCTCGGAGTCGACCCGCTCGCTCGCGGAGAGCGTGGGCATCCCCCTGCTCAGCGACGACGGCCCCTGGGACATCGACGTGTGCATCGACGGCGCGGACGAGGTCAGCGAGGCGCTGGACCTCATCAAGGGCGGCGGCGCGGCCCACACGCGCGAGAAGATCGTGAACTACGCGTCCAAGCGCAACGTGATCATCGTCGACGAGAGCAAGCTCAGCCGCCAGCTCGGCGAGCGCTGGTCGACGCCGA
>DASUME010000886.1:0-2567 GCA_036277895.1 Polyangiales bacterium | reverse complement strand
TGTTGCTCGGGCTGTGGCTCTCACCGCGGGTCTTCCGCGCGGCCTTCAAGCTGCGCAGCCAGGGTGTGTTGCTCGCGCTCAGCCTCGCGTTCTGCTTCGCGCTGTCCTACGCCGCAGACCGGATCGGCCTGGCGCCGATCGTGGGCGCGTTCGCGGCGGGCTTGATCCTGGAGCGCGTGCAGTACCATGACTTCGTGACCCGCGACGAGCACGAGCTGGAGGAGCTGATCCACCCGATCACGTCCTTCCTGGTGCCGGTGTTCTTCGTGGTGATGGGCATGCGCACGGACCTGAACGCGTTCGCGCAGCCCGGTGTGCTCGGCCTGGCGGCCGCGCTGACCGCGGTCGCGATCGTGGGCAAGCTCGCGTGTGCGCTCGGCACGCGCGGTCAAGCGAGCCCGCTGACGGTGGGCCTCGGCATGATCCCGCGCGGCGAGGTCGGCCTGATCTTCGCCAACATCGGGCTCGGCCTGCACGTGGGCACGCTGCCGATCGTCACCCCGAACCTGTTCTCGGCGCTGGTGGTGATGGTGATCGTGACCACGATGGTGACGCCGCCGCTGCTCAAGTGGTCGCTAGCGAGATCGTCGCGAGCGCAGCCTCTTCCAGGCTAGCGAGGTACAGCGTCTGGCCGTGCACGCGCATGCCGGTGACCATGTGATAGGCGGAGGTCTTGCCGCTGATCTCGCGCACCACGCGCCCGTCCCGATCGACCGCGAGCACGCGGATCGAGCGCTCCGGCCCCGGCTGGATGCGCTCGGGCAGCGCCCACACCACTTGGCGCAGCACGGCCGGCTTCGGCAACAGGAAGTCGAGCAATGGATTGCGCGGGTTCGCGATCGCGATCCAGAGCCGACCTTCGGCGTCGCTGCTCAGGTTGTCCGGGAAGCCGGGCAGGTCGTCGATCAGCGCATCCTGCGAGCCCGCGAGCGGACCCTTCAGCCACAGCTTGCGTACGCGGTAGGCCGTGGTCTCCGCGACCGCCACGAACGACTCGTCCTGCGCGAGCGCCACGCCGTTCGCGAACTCGAGCCCCTCGATCAACACCGTCAGCTTCCCGTCCTTGGTCAGCTTGAGCAGACGTCCGGTGGCGGAGTGCGCGAGCAGCTCGCCGCGCCAGTGGTCGATGCCCACCTGACGGCTGGAGTCGCTGAAGTAGATCGTGCCGTCGCGGGCGACCGCCGCGTTGTTGCAGAAGCCGAGGCCCTGCGTGCGCGCGTCGACCAGCACCTCGAGCGCGCGCGACTTCAGGTCGAGCCGCAACAGCCCGCGCTTGGCGTCGCACACGACCGCGCTGTCGCCGTCGACCTCGATGCCGAGCGGGCGGCCGCCGGTGTTCCCCAGCTCCTCCAGCGTGCCGCGCTCGTCGAGCCGCACCACACGTCCGTCGACCAGCCCACAGATCAGGCGGCCCTGTGCGTCGATGGCCACGTCCTCACCGCGCGCGGGCAGGGGGATCGTGCGCAGCGGGGTACGCAGCTTTGCCAGCTTGCTGCGCGTGGGTGCGGGCGGAATCCAGAGCGCGGGCTGAATCGGGGGCTTCATCGCGCCGGAGCGTAGCCCTGCCACGCGCCAGCGCGCGGCCGCGGCTCGTGGAGCTTTTCCTCGCTGGGGTGTTCCTACCACGCCGGGGAGATTCACCCGAGCCTGTAACGGCGTCGAAGCGACCCATTCAGGCTATGCGTGGACCACGGTCATGGAGGGCAGAAACAGCTCGAAGGTGCTGCCGCTGCCGCGCGTGCTGCGCACCGCCACCCAGCCCCGATGGTCGCGCGCGATGCCCTCCACCACGGCCAGCCCGAGGCCGGTGCCTTCCCCCTCGCTCTTGCGCGTAAAGAACGGCTCGAACAGGTGCGGCAGGTCGTGCTCGTCGATGCCCACCCCGTGGTCGGTCACCGCGATCCGGGCGTAGCTGCCCCTGGGCGCGTGCACGCCCGTGGGCGGCTGCACCTCCAGCTCATCGACGGCGATCTCGATGTCACCACCGCGGGGCATCGCGTGCATCGCGTTGGTCAGCAAGTTCGTGAGCACCTGGAGCAGTTGTTGGCCATCGGCGTGCACGCGTACGCTGCCTGCGTTCTCGGCGATCTTGATGTGCACGTTGTGGCTCTTGGTGAGCGGCTCGAGCGTGCGCGCGGCGCGCTGGGTGAGCACCATCAGGTCGATCTCCTCGGCCTGTTTGCCCTTGCGGCGCGCGAAGCTGAGCAGCTCGCGCACGATGCCCGTCATGCGGCTGGTCTGCTCGAGGATCGTGCGTGCACTGCCGCGCGCCTCGTCCCCGACCTCCGGGTCTTGCTCGATCACGCGCGCGTAGCCGGAGACGACGTTGAGCGGCGAGCCCAGCTCGTGCGCGAGCGCGGAGGCGAGCTGTCCCACGGTGCGCAGCCGGTCGGCATGGCGCAGCTGCTCCAGCGCCGCGACGCGCTCGGCGCCCAGCTCGTCGAGCGTCCTGCGTGCGCTCTCCAGGCCCTCGGCCATGCCGTTCATCTCGCGCGCCAGGATCGCGACCTCGTGCTTGCCCTTGGGCACGTTCGCGCGGCTGGAGAAGTCGCCGGCGCCGATCTTGC
>DASUME010000885.1:0-11592 GCA_036277895.1 Polyangiales bacterium | reverse complement strand
CTTGTCGTCGGCGACCAGGAACATGCGCAGCTCGACCGCGTCCGTGCCCTCGGCCTTCAGATCGAACTGCGCGCGCAGCTGCTTCGTGCCGGGCACTCGCTCCACGAACACATACGAGATCTCCCCTCGCGAGGGCGTGATCGTCGCGGCCACCTTCAGGCCCGGCTGCTCGATCGCGCCACCCTCGAAGTCGACCACGAACTTGGTCAGGCCCTTGGGCCGCGGCTTGCCGGGCTCGCCGCCGCGGCCGATGCGCGTCGCCACCACACGCGCGACGGAGGACGGAAACGGCTCGTCCGCGAGCCAGTGCAGGCGGTAGCGATAGCTGGCGCGCCCACCCTTCTTCGCAGGCGAGGAGGGTCGCCAGAAGGCCACCACGTTGTCGTGAATCTCGTCGTCGGTGGGGATCTCCACCAGCTGCACGCAGCCCTCTCCCCAGTCGCCGATCGGCTCGACCCACAGGCTCGGCCGGTTCTCGTAGCGCACGCCGTCGAGGTAGTGGTCGGCCACGCGGTCGCGCTGCAGCAACCCGAAGCCGCGTGGGCTGCGATCGAAGAAGCTCGACGTCACCGTGCGCCCCGGGTTGTTCAGCGGCCGCCAGATGCGCTCGCCGCCGCCGGTGAACAGCGCGAGCCCATCGGAGTCGTGCACCTCGGGCCGCCAGTCGATGCGATAGGCCTTGTCGTACTCCGAGTACCAGAACATCGAGGTCAGCGGCGCGACCCCGAGCTGCTGCACGTCCTCGCGGAAGAACAGCGCACACTCCACGTCCATCACGACGCCCGTGCCCCGCGTGCACGCGAAGCGATACGCACCACACACGCTCGGTCCGTCCAGCAGCGCGTAGATCATCATCGGCTGATCCGCGCGCGCCGGAGACTCCAGGTAGAACTCGCGGAAGTCGGGGAACTCCTCGCCCGCGGGCGAGGTGGTGTTCACCGCCAGCCCGCGCGCGGACAGCCCGTATTGGTTGAGCGCGCCGATCGAGCGGAAGTACGAGGCGCCGAGGAACGCCACCCAGTCCTGCGTCTTCCA
Source organism: Polyangiales bacterium (assembly GCA_036277895.1). GTDB lineage: Bacteria > Myxococcota_A > Polyangia > Polyangiales > DASUME01 > DASUME01. Next base: position 10,557 of record DASUME010000885.1, on the reverse strand, counting down.
GTCGCTGCGCTGCCGCGACTCGTGCACGTGAAATCCCGCAAAACCGGAGTTCTTGGGCAGCTTCCTGGCGGGCGAATCCGCGGGCATGTCGAAGTAGCGCGCGTCGTACCCGAGCTCGCGCGCCTGCCCCTTCGCGAGCGCGTAGATTCGAATCGACTTGGGAAAGTACGAACCGAGATGGAAGAACGTGGTCGGAAACTGCCCATCCAGGGCGTAGTCGACCTTGTAATGAATTCGTCCGACCGTCTCGTAATCGAGCTTCTTCACCAGCTCCGGGGCGGGTAGCTCCGGCGCACGGTAGGGCTGCGCCGCGAGCTTGCGCGCGCGATCGGTCAGGAGCGCGAAGCTGAACGGGCGCGCCTTGCCGAGCTGTAGGCCCTGAGCGCGTGCGAGCAAGGGACTCGCGCTACACGCGAGCAAGGCAGCGCGCAGGAAGGTACGACGACCGAAGCGGGACATGGCGGCCGAGATGTGATCTCCAGGTAGCTCGCCCGCAACCTTCAGCCTTCGAGCGCGCTGATCAGCTGATCGAGCTCCGCGCGCTGGGCACGCAGGCGGTCGAGCAGGGCGCCCTTGCCCTGGATGTACGCCTTCGCCTCGTCCGCGAGGCTGCGCGCGGCCGAGCCCGCCCGACCGATACCACTGCGATCGGCACCCTTACCACCAAGCAGCTTCTTCCAGCTGTAGAACTGGTTTGGATAGATCCCGAGCCGTTTCATCTCTGCGGTACGGTTATCGCTAGCGAGGACCTGACGGACGATCGAAGCCTTCTCCTCGTCCGAGCGTCGCTTGCGTGAGCCACCGTTGGAGCTCGCCGCCGCCTTCTTCTTCTTCTCTGCCATCCAGGCCTCCCCACGCGCCGAGGCGATGCGCGGCTTCCTCACTCTGATTACTCGCGCCCTACCTTACTCTTCGTTATCGCACGTACCAAACGATAATGACATGACACAAAAAACACGCTGGGTTGAGCCTGCCCCCCAGGTGCGCTAACCGAGCCCGGTCAGAGAGCCGTGAAGAAGGAGATCGAAACGAGTATGGCGAGCACCCCGACCTGGAATCCGCCCAAGCCCGAGCAGCGCGGCTGGACCCTCGAGAGGCACATCCTCGAAGGACAGCTCAAGGCCAAGGGCGCCACCGGTGAGCTCACGACGCTGCTGCAGCAGATCACGCTCTCCTCGAAGATCATCGCCAGCCGCGTGAACATGGCCGGCCTGGCTGACGTGCTCGGCTTGACGGGTGAGACCAACGTGCAGGGCGAGCAAGTCCAGAAGCTCGACGAGCTGGCGGACAACGTGCTCATCCAGCACCTCTCGCGCGGCGGCAAGGTGTGCGCGCTCGGCAGCGAAGAGCAGGACCAACCGATCCTGACTCCGGAGGGATATCCCTCCGGAAAGTACGTCGTGATGTTCGACCCGCTGGACGGCTCCAGCAACATCGACGTCAACGTCAGCATCGGCACCATCTTCGGCATTCACGAGCGCCGATCCCCTGCGGGTGCCAAGGCCGACGAGAAGGACTTGCTGCAAGCCGGTTCAAAACAGGTAGCCGCCGGTTACGTAATCTACGGTTCGTCCACCATGCTGGTGTACTCGACCGGTCAGGGTGTACACGGCTTCACGCTCGACCCCTCGGTAGGCGAGTTCTTCCTCTCGCACGTGGACATCAAGATCCCGCAGCGCGGCAAGATCTTCTCGGTCAACGAGGGCAACGCGCACAGCTGGGAGCCCGGCGTGCAGAAGTGGGCCGAGTGGCTGAAGACGCCGAGCGAAGACAAGGCGCGCCCGTACAGCGCGCGCTACGTCGGCTCGCTGGTGGCCGACTTCCACCGCACCTTGCTCAAGGGCGGTGTGTTCGCGTACCCGCCGGACAAGAAGAACAAGAGCGGCAAGCTACGCTTGATGTACGAGGCCGCGCCGCTGGCGTTCCTGGTCGAGCAAGCGGGCGGCGCCGCGTCCACCGGCCAGCAGCGCGTGCTCGACATCGAGCCCGCCGAGCTGCACCAGCGCGTGCCGCTCTACATCGGCAGCAAGCTCGACGTCGAAGACGCCGTCCGCTACGCCAACGGCTAGCGGAGCCAGCGCTGGTAGCGCCAGCGGCCGCTCTCTTCCTCGCGCACGGTCTCGGAGGCGAGCGTCATCCCGTCGAGCAGCCGCGCCGTCAAGGCGGCGCCGAGCTGCACCGGCGGGCCCTCGTAGATCGAGAGCGACAGCTCATCCACCAGCGCGGGCGGCTCGTACAGCGCGGCGTTGGCGCCCGGCCCGGCTTCGATGCTGATCAGCTCGGCACCGCGAGCGCGCAGCACCTCGACGGCGCGCCGTGCGTCGAGCTCGGCCACAGCCAGCACCGTCGCGCTTACGTCGAGCTCACGCTCGAGCGCCTCCGCGTGCTCGGGCGTGGTCAGCACCACCTTCTCGGTGCCGTCGTTCCAGAGCGGGTGCAGACGAGGCAGGCGCCCGTCGCGCGTCATGATCGCGCACAACGGCGGCCTCGGCTTGCCCAGCACGTCGCTGCGATAACGCTCCAGCGCCGGAGCGTGCGGCCCCTGCAGCGCCAGGTGGTACGCGCCCTCGAGCCGCACGATCGAGCCCGTGGTCAGCACCGCGTCCGCGCGCGCTCGCGCGAGGTTGAGCACGAAGAAGTCGCCCTCGCTCTTGGGCGCGCCTGGCCCGATCGCGATCACGTGCTGCGAAGGCGCGATCGACGTCACGTGCAGCACGCCTCGCGTCGCGAATGACGTGGTGCCGTACAGCGAGCGCAGCCAGCTGGCTACTTCTGGTACTTGGCCTTCCATGCCTCGTACGGCTCACCGTAGACGATCTCGCGCGCCTCGGGGTCGGTAAGCGCGATGCCGCGCTCTTCGGCCGCTGCGCGGTACCACTTGGAGAGGCAGTTTCGGCAGAACCCCGCCAGGTTCATCAGGTCGATGTTCTGCACATCCGTGCGCCCCTGCAGGTGCGACACGAGGCGACGGAAGGCCGCTGCCTCCAGCTCGGTACGCTCGTCCATGCGGAGCTAGTTGATCACGCCGAGGCGGCGCGCAATCTCCGCGGCCAGCTCGCGGTAGTGCACCGCGCCGCGCGACTTGGCGTCGTGCTCGAAGATCTCGCGGCCGGTGTGCTGCGCGCGCGAGAGGCTGGTGCTGATGCCGATCTTCACGGGCAGCAGCGAGTCGCCGTAGTTCTCCTGCAGCGACGACAACACGGCCTCGTTCATGGACGGCGTGCGCGTGTCGTGGCGCGTGATCACCACGCCCAGCAGATCGAGCGAGGGATTGAGCCGCGCGCCCACTTGCTGCGCCTGCGCGAGCAGGTTGTCGACGCCGCGCAGCGCGAGCGGCGACAGGTCGCAGGGCACCAACAGGTAGTCGCTCGCGACCAGCGCGTTGAGCGTGAGGTTGCCGAGGTTGGGCGGGCAATCGATCACGATCACGTCGTAGTAGGTGCGCGTGATCTCCAGCGCGTCGCGCAGGATCATCTCCTTGCCGATCTTCGTGCTCAGCAAGTTCTCGGCCTCGCCGAGCGAGGGATCCGAGGGCGTCACGCGCAGCGAGGCCACGCTGGTGTCGGTGGCGACGTCCATCACGTCACCCGCCTCTTCGGCCGTCAGCACGCTGCTCAGCTTGCCGCCGCCCTGCAGGATCTGCGCGCGCAGCGAGGTGCCGACGTGGCCCTGCGGGTCGAGATCGATGAGCAGCACGCGCTGCTGATGAAAGCGCGCGAGCGCCGACGCGAGGTTCACGCTGGTGGTCGTCTTGCCGACGCCACCCTTCAGCGAGGCCACGGAGATGACCTTCGCTTCGCGGGGCCCGCGCGCTCTACGCTCGCTGGCTACGATCCGCTTTAGTCCTTGTCGGAACAGGTTCTTCATTCGACCCCCGGCCTCTGGTCAGTCACGCCAGCCTGATCCGGCATCGATAGCGAGTCAATATTGTTGACGTCTGCTTGCGGGTTGGCTTGCACCGGTCAACGCCCGCGAAACTCGATGTCCACGTCGGTGACATTCACCGCGCACGCGGACCGCGCACGTGGTTCGCCAGCTCGTTCTCGTCGTCGGGCCGAATCGGCGCGGCCTCCCCGAGCCGCACTCCCAGCTTGCGGACCACGGTGCACACGCCCTCGCCGGCGCGCCCCGCGCGGATCGACTGCGCCAGCTCGGCGACCAGCGCCTCCCAGCCCGGGTTCTGCACCCGCGCGTGGATGCCGTCATCGCCCAGGATGACCACACGATGCTCGAGCGCGGACAGGAAGATCAAGACGCCTGTGCGGTCGCGCGTGCGGAACACCGCGTGCTCCACGAACGCGAGCCTCGCGGCGCGATCCACCGCCTCGTGCGCGCGCCCGCCAGGGACCAGCCTGCGCAACACGACGGGCAACGCCGACAGCAGCCACACGAGCAGAAACACCCCGAGCTCGGCACCGAGCAGCCAGCCCGCCTCCAGCCACGGCCAGAACAGGTGCGCGCCGCCCGCCACGGCCAGGCCCAGGCCGAACGCCCAGGCCAGTCGGACCTCGGCGTAGTCGTCGCTGCGCACGTCCTCCGCGACCACGATCTCGCCGGCCGTGGACTTCTCGACCTCCGTGATCGCGGCCGCGATCTGGTCCGCCTCGCTCTTGCTGAACAGGCTCATCACCAGTCTCCCGAGGCGCCGCCGCCGCCAGAGCTTCCGCCGCCGCCACCGAAGCCGCCGCCCCCGCCCCAGCCGCCACCGCCTCCGCCGAAGCCGCCGCCTCCGCCGAAGCCGCCGGGCAGGAACAGTACGCCGCCACGCCGACCACGGCCCCCGCCACCGCCGCCACCGAAGCGGCTGAACAGCAGGATCATGAGCACCACGAAGATCACGAAGCCGGCGCTGACGCCCGAGCCGCGACGCTCGCGCGGCCGCGGCACGCCGACCTCGATGCCCTGCGCCTTCGCCATCAACAAGTCGAACGCGCGGTCGACGCCGTCGGCGTGGCGCTGCTCGCGAAACGCGGGCTGCACGACGTCGCGGAGCACCTGGCCCGCAAAGATGTCGGTCACCGCGCCCTCGAGCCCGTAGCCGACCTCGAGCTTGGTCTTGTGCTCCTCCAGCGCGACTACGAACAGCAGGCCGTCCTCGCGCTTCTTGTCGCCGAGCTTCCACTGCTCGAACGCGCGCACCGCGAAGTCCTCGATTACGTCGCCATCGAGCGTGGGCACGGTCAGCAGCACGAACTGATGCCCAGTCGCGCGCTCGTACGTCGCGAGCTTGGACTCGAGCGCCTGCGCGTGCGCCGGATCGAGCATGCCGGCCAGATCGTTGACCTGCCGCTCGTTGAGGGGCGGCACATCGAGCGCGGCGACCGTGCCGACGACGAACAGCGAGAGGGCCGCGGAGAGCAGCCAGCGGAGCATCAGAACTTCACTTCGGGCGCTTCTTCATCGGCCGGGTTGCCCGTGAAGTTGGGGCGCTCTTTCTTGCCCCGCAGCGACGCACCGAGGCTGCTCGGGAAGCGCAGCACGCTCTTGTTGTACTCGGCGACCGACTCGATGTAGCGCTTGCGCGCGACCGCCACCCGGTTCTCCGTACTCTCCAGCTGCACCTGCAGATCGCGGAACGCGGCGCTCGCCTTCAGGTCCGGATACGACTCGCTGACCGCCAGCAAGCGACCGAGCGCGCCGGACAGCTTGTTCTGCGCCGCCTCGAACTGCGCCAGCTTGGCCGGGTCATCGATGGTGGACGCATCCACGTTGATCTTGCCCACGCTCGCGCGCGCCTCGATCACCTTGGTCAGCGTCTCCTGCTCGAAGTTGGCCGAGCCCTTCACGACGTTGACCAGGTTCGGGACCAGGTCCGCGCGCCGCTTGTACTGGTTCTGCACCTCGGACCAGGTGGCCTTGACGTCTTCGTCTTTCTCGATGACTTCGTTGTACCCGCAGCCAGCGGTGAGGGCGGTCACCAACGCGATCCAAATCGCGAGCACGCGGGTCCTTCCGCTCGTTGCGCTCGACTCATTCGTCACGACTGAGACTCGGCTCTCTGGGAGCATGCTTGGCATGTACGCACTATGAGTCAGCTCGCCACCTCTCGCCACGCACAGGATTCCTCCCGGATGCCCGCGCCTAGAACCGTCAGCGAGAACCAGTTGGTGCTGCTGCTGAGCGCCGTGCAGTTCGTGAACGTGCTCGATTTCGTCATGGTCCTGCCACTCGGACCGGACTTCGTCGCCGCGCTCGGCATGCCTCCGTCTGCGCTGGGTCTCGTCGGCGGCAGCTACACCGCGGCCGCCGCGGTCGGCGGCCTGATCGGCGCGACCTTCCTCGATCGCTTCGATCGCCGTCAGGCGCTCGCGGTCGCGGTCGCGGGCTTGGTGATCGCCACCGCGGCGGGCGGCTTCGCGGTCGACTTCTACAGCTTGTTGGCCTCGCGTGTGGTCGCAGGCGCGATGGGCGGCCCGGCCACCGCACTCTGTCTCGCGATCATCGCCGACCAGGTCCCGCTCGAGCGCCGAGGCCGCGCGATGGGCACCTTCATGAGCGCCTTCTCGGTCGCTTCGGTGGTCGGCGTGCCGGCCGGCCTGGAGCTCGCGCGCGTGGTCAGCTGGCGCCTGCCGTTCTTCGCGGTGGCCGCGATCGGCCTGCTGATCGTGCCGCTCGCGTACATGCTGCTGCCGCCGCTGCGCGCGCACCTCGATCGCACCACCAACGAACCCGCGCCCTCGTTCCTCGCCATGCTCCGCCCCTCGGTGCTGCTCTCGCTGTGTGCGGTCGGCTTCGCGATGACCGGCACCTTCCTGTTGGTGCCGAACATCTCCGGCTTCGTGCAGCTCAACCTCGGCTACCCGCGCGAGAAGATCGGCCTGCTCTACCTGTGCGGCGGCGCGGTCAGCTTCTTGACCGTGCGCATCGCCGGGCGCCTCACGGATCGCTACGGACCGCTGCCCGTCGCCACCGGCGCGGTGACGGCGTTCCTGGTGGTGATCTACCTGGCGTTCGTGAACCCCACCGGCGTGATCCCGGTGGTGCCGCTGTACGCCGCGTTCATGGTGGTCAGCACGTTCCGCTTCGTGCCCATGCAGGCGCTCTCCTCGCGCGTGCCGAACATGCGCGAGCGCGCGCGCTTCATGTCGCTGCAGTCCACGGTGCAGCACGCCGGCTCCTCGATGGGCGCGATGTTGTCGTCGATCATGCTCGGCAGCGACAGCCACGGCGCGCTCACCAACATGGACAACGTGGGCTGGCTGGCGATCGTGCTCACCGCCTCGCTGCCGTTCTTGCTCTACGCGCTGCAGGCGCGCGTGGGCACGCCGCTGGCTCAGGCCGCGTAAGGCTGCGCCGATAACAACGCGCGCGCGCGCTGGCGCAGGCTCTCATCGAGCTCGCCGCGCGCCGCCTGCGACAGTGCGCTCGCGAACGCACCGGCCGTCGCGAAGCGATCTTCACGCCGCTTGGACATGCCGAGCGCGAGCGCCAGGTCGATGTCGCTGGCCAGCTGCGCACGCGAGCTCGGCGCGTGCGGCATGCGCTCCAGGATGTACTGCAGGATGCTCGGCAGCTCACCCGTGAACGGCGGCTCGCCGGTCAGCGCACGATACGCGATCGCCGCCAGCCCGTAGATGTCCGTACGCGCGTCGAGGTCGCGCTCGCCGCGCGCTTGCTCGGGCGCCATGTACTGCGGCGTGCCGATCAGCTCGTTGGCGGTGAGCGTGGCATCGAGCCCGCTGCTCAGCTTCGACACGCCGAAGTCGAGCACCTTCCAGACCGGCTCCAGGCTGTCTTCGATCAGCGTGCGGAACACGTTGCCCGGCTTCAGATCGCGGTGCACCACGCTGCGCGCGTGTGCCGCCTCCAGCCCCGCCGCCGTCTGCCGCACCATGTCGCACACTTCGTCGACGGGGAGCCGGCCGCGCTCGCGCAGGTAGCTGCCGAGGTCGGTGCCGCTCAGGCGCTCCATCGCGATGTACGGCAGCACCGCCTCGGGCCCGCTGACCGCCAGCACGCGCACCACGTGCGGCGAATTGATCGAGCCCGCGATCGCCGCCTCGCGCTCGAAGCGCCGCACGGCCGTCTTCTCGCCCAGGAAGTCGATCCGCAGCAGCTTCACCGCCGCCTGCGCGCCGTCTTCACGGCGCACCGCCGCATAGACCTCACCCATGCCGCCGCGCCCGAGCACCTCACCCAGCTTGTAGCCGTCGATCTCCTGATCGGTGAAGCGGCCCGGCGCACCGAGACCGGCCGCCTGCTTGAAGGCCTCCTTCGCCTCGCGAAACAGCGCGTCGCGGTACGAGGCCTCGCGTACGGCGCGCTCGAACTGCTCCACCACGCGCGCCATCTCGCGCCGCATCATGCGCCCGGACAGGTAGGCCGCGAAGTACAGGCAAAGCACGGTGCCGATGCTGACGTCCCACTGCCAGATCGCCGCGAACTTGGTCGGCGTGAGCGGGCGATACGGGAACCACGCCAGGCGCACCAACACCGCCGACAGCGTGTAGCCGCCGGCGATCATCCAGAACGACAGCCGTGCGGTGCGCCGCGAGGACGAGCTCGCGAACAGCAGCGTGCCCAGCGTCACCGCGGCGCAAAACGTCGACACCAGGCCGAACGAGAAGTTTGCGACCACCACCGCGAGCGAGATCGGCACCGCGATCCGCCGCACCTCCGTGGTGTGCACGTACTGGCGCTGCTCGAGCCGGAGCCAGGCGTAGATGAAGGCGCCGAGCATCACCACCAGCGCGCCCCAGGCCAGCTGCTTGATGATGCGGTCGGCGTCGAACAGCGCGACCGACACCATGCCGACCTGGATCAGCAGCAGCATCGCCGCCGCCAGCACGCGCAAGCGTGCGACTCCGCCCGCCTCCAGCGCCGCGTGCGCGGTCATGTGCGTGTCGGAGCTCGGCGGCGAGCTGCTGTAGTGGCCCTTCGGCTTGTCGAACGCCGGATCGGAGCGCAGCCGCTGGCTGATCGCGCGCGAATCGGAGGGCGCCCGGAACGACCGCGGATGCTCCGATCGCGTCGGCCCTGGGTTGTCGTCGCTCTCCTTCGTCACGCTCCGGCAGTGTAACCGGTTTTGGCTGCGGCCCGAAAGGAGCGGCAAGCCTCCGTGGTTCCGGGCAAATGCGCCGCCTCTGGCGGACGCGCGCGGAGCTGGCCATCGAGCTCGAGCGCATGGGCGCGCTCGGTGCCAGGGATGCTAGGGCGGCACCCAGGCCGCGCTCCAGCTCCCGGTCCAGCCTGCGCCTGGCAGCACCGGCGGCGGATTGACTGGAGCCAGCCGGTTTCCCTGGCTGCTCAGCTCATCCGAGCCACGACCTTGAGCGGCAAGTTACGGAGCAGCATCCCGATCGCCGTCCAGGGCCAGCTGGGCACGTACGACTCGGCCGTCTCGCGCTCGATCGCGCGCACCATCGCGCGACAGCCGGTGGCGGTGTCGACGATGAAGGGCGTGTTCTTCACCTTGGCGTTGATCTCCGACTCGATGTAGCCGGGAAAGATCGTGCTCACGTTGATCGGCGAGTCCATCAGCTCCAGCCGAATGCCCTCGGTCAGCGACGCGAGGCCCGCCTTGGTGGCGGCGTACGTGGTCGCGTTGCGCGGCTGCCCACGCAGGCCTGCGATCGATGACACCGTGACCAGGTGCCCCGCGTTCTGCTTGCGCAGGATCTCGAGCGCGGCCTCGCACTGCGCGAGCGCCGCCACGAAGTTCGTCTCCGCGGTCTGACGGTTCGCCGCGAAGAAACCAGTGCCGAGTGGCTGCCCCTTGCCGAGCCCCGCGTTGATGATGAAGCGGTCGATCGTGCCGAGCTCGTCCGCGAAGGCGCGGAAGGCTTCGAACACCTGTTCGTAGTTGGTGACATCCACCGAACGGATCGACACGCGGATGCTCGGGTTGATCTGCAGCAGGTAGCGCTTGAGCTCTTCCAAGCGATCGAGGCGCCGCGCGCACAGCGCGAGGTTACGACCCAGCCGTGCGAACTCTTTGGCCATGCCTTCGCCGAGGCCCGAGCTCGCGCCGGTGATCAGGATCGTGTTTCGAATCGGGAACCGCATACATCAGCGATAGCTGATCAGGCGCTTGTCGTCCGCTTCGAAGTGCGAGTGCTCGTTGAACGTGCTGAGCGTGAGTCCGCGGCTGCCCACGAGCAGCTTCGTGACGGATGCGTTCGCGAGGCTCGCGCTCAGCAACAACGTGCGCGTATCGCCAAGCCCAAGCAGCTTGCGCAGCACCACGCTGATCGCACCGCCCGACGTGAAGACCAGCGCGTTCTCGGACTTGCCGAGGCGCGCCGCGGTGCGCTCCAGCGCGCCTTCCACCCGCAAGCAGAACTGCGGCCAACTCTCCCGATATTCGGCGTGGTAAGCGACATCTACCCAGCGCGCCATCGCACGCTCGAAGATGCCTTGAAACGCACGCCGCGGGTTGTCGTGCTTGAGCAGATCGGACGCGAGCTCGGACTGGCTTCGATAACGCGCGTCGAGTCCGGCCAGCACCTCGTTGTGGTCGTACTCGTTCCAGCCCTCGTCGACTTCGAACGTCTGCGAGAGCTGCATGCCGGCGAAGCATTCCTGCGCTGTCTGCGCGTGGCGACGCATGCCACCACA
>DASUME010000884.1:0-2698 GCA_036277895.1 Polyangiales bacterium | reverse complement strand
TGCGGCCGCTCGGGTTGGGCAGCACCCATGTGGGCACGCTCGCGAACGGCTCGGGCTGCAGACCCCAGGGCACATCGGAGCGCCCCAGCATGGCGGCGAGTGCGCGCTTGCCCAGGAACGCGATGGCGCGGGGCGCGTAGTGGCGGATGCGCGCTTCGAACGCGGGACGCGCGTGCCTGATCTCGGCGACGCTGAGCTCCTCGGCGCGACGCGTCGCGCGGGGAACGGACGCGGTGATGCCGTAGCCGTACTGGAGGAGGCGACGGTCCTGCTGCGACGAGAGCTCCACGTCGGTGAACCCCGCCCTGTGCAGGGCTCTCCAGAAGCGATTGCTCTTGGTCGCGAAGTTCTGCGGGCCGAGCGCACTCGGCGGGTAGTTGATCCCGCAGAACACACCCTTCAGGCCGGCGGTCAGGAGGTCGGCGTGGGTCACGGCGCCGTCAGGCTAGGATGACGGTGCGGGCGAGCAAGCGAGTGGCTGTTCAGCGGGCCGGCTCCGCGAGCCAGGGTCCGCGCGGTGTCTACATCCGGCTCGATGGATGACTTCGCTGGCAGCCTACTGGGTCGCGTCGCCCTGCGCTTCGACGCGGGGCACGAGCACGTTCCACAGGACCTCTCCGCCTCGCTGCGCACGCCGGGCGGCGGCTTGTTGGTGGCCGCGGACGAGCTCGCCTCCCTGGAGCTGCTGCAGCCGGCGTCGACCAACCTGTACGCGCGGCACCGGTCGTTCTCGCTCCATCAGGCCCTCGAGCTCGCGCCGGACGACGAGATCGATATCGAGGGCTTGGCCCGCGCGCAGGACGCCGACGCGTTCTTCCTGATCGGCTCGCACAGCGCCAAGCGCAAGAAGCCGCGTGGCAAGTCGGACCAGGCCGACCTGGAGCGGCTCGCCGACGTGAAGGTGGAGGCCACACGCGAGGTCCTCGCGCGGATCGAGCTGCACGACGGCGTCCCGCAGCTGGATCGGAAGCTGGCGGTGCTCGCGGCCGAGGGCGAGGGCTCGCTGCTCGGCCTGCTCGCCCGCGACCCCCACCTCGGCCCGTTCGTGCAGCGCAGCGAGGAGCTGGTGATCCCCGGCAAGGACAACGGCTTCGACGTCGAGGGGCTGGCGCACCTCGAGGGCCGGTTGCTGGTCGGCCTGCGTGGACCGGTCCTGCGTGGCTGGGCGTTCGTGCTCGATCTTCCGCTGGAGGTCGTGGGCGGCGCGCTGAAGCTCGGCGGCAAGAAGCATCGCTACCGCAAGCACGCGCTCGACCTCGACGGCCTCGGGGTGCGCGACCTGCTGGTGCACGGCAACGACGTGCTCGTGCTCGCGGGCCCCACCATGGCGCTGGACGGCGCGCACCGCATCTTCCGCTGGTCAGGGGGGCCGAGCGACCAGGGAGACACCATGGTGCGGCAGGCGAAGGGGGCGCTGGAGCACGTGCTCGACGTCCCGTTCCAGCGCGGCTTCGACCGCGCCGAGGGCATCGCCGCGGCGAGCTGGTTCGACGAGGACGACTCGCTGCTCGTCATCTACGACGCGCCCGGCAAGGCGAGGCAGCTCGACGCTTGCACCGTGCTCGCCGACGTCTTCGCGCTCTGATCTCCTAGCCGAACTTGCGCTCGTGGCGTCGGAGCACGCCCTCCACGCCAGCCAGGGCCTTGCGCACCTGCTGGGCGAGCTCCGGCGTGGGCTGCGGGGGCAGCGCGCGGCCGTGCGCGCAGCACAGGTGCTCGACGGCTCGGCAACGCTCCACCAGGTCATCTGCCCAGCTACGGAACTCCGCCACCGCGCCCGGGCGGCGCTGCAGCACGAAGCGGAGCGTGGGGTGGAAGCGTAGGCCGCCGAGCAGCGGGAGCTTGAGCCACGTGAGCGTGTCGTCCACGTGCAGCGTCTTGGATGCTGCGTGGAACGCCAGCACCGAGGCGAAGTGCAGTCCCTCGCGCGGGCTGAAGTCCACGCCGCGCGGCACGCTGAAGCGCAGGTCGTCGGCGAACTCTGCGTGCAACGCCGGGTCGGTCGTCTCCAGCTCCTGCCACGCCAGCTCCGGCGCTTGCTGCTTGTGACGACGCGTGCCGTACAGCTTTGCATTGGGGAACGGACGCAAGCAATCGCGGACGTGGAGCGTGTGATACGGATGAAGGTTGAGTACCGCACGTACCGCTCGGCCACCGTCCGTCAACGCGTGGACGCTCTGCGCGACGTCGCGGGACAGCGTGTAGGCATCGAGCATCACGAAGTCGCCGCTCTTCAGCCGCACCAGGGACGTCTGCGTGCCTGCCTCCACCAGGCCCGCGACACGAAAGCTCCCGCGCACGTTCCAGAAGCCGTTTCCAATCTCGATGAGCGTGTCCGGCATGGTGTGAGGGTAGCAGCCGCGCTCGCGCAGGCGCGACGCGGGGTGTGCGTATCCGGCGCTAGACTTGCGCGTCGCGGCGCGAGCCTCGCGCGTACGCACGTCAGAGGTTCTCGCCAACGCGTGGCCCGCCTCTTGCGCTCTGCGCCAGCAGCGCGGAGCGGCCAAGCCGGACCCTCACGCGCGCGAAAACATCTACGGTTGCAGGTCGACGACGCCGAGCGCGGGCAACGTGTTCACGCACTACAGCCAACTGCGCAGGACGATCTCTGCGTCTGTCATCGCGCAGCACCTGCACCGACCAGGCGGCGGAAGTCTTCGCTCGCACGACGGATCAACGGCGAAACCTCCGCGTGCTC
>DASUME010000883.1:0-8155 GCA_036277895.1 Polyangiales bacterium | reverse complement strand
TCTCGCGTCGATCCCAGAACGCGACCCAGCGCTTCCAGCCGCTCATGGCGTACCCGGGCGAAACACTTCGTTCATGTGCTCCACGCTCTCGACCTGCGTGAGCTCCGCGGGCGAGTTGAGCTTGAGGCGCTCCATGCTGATGCGCAGGCCCACGTACTCGGGGTGCACGTCGAGCACACGCTTGGAGACCCAGTGCACGAACGCGTCGTACTGCGCGTTGGCATCTTCCTTGTTGTGCGGATCGAAGATGCCACGCAGCCGGCGGTACGTGAGCTCCGGCGACAGGCCGAGCACGTCGACATCGTGTGCGCGGTAGAGCAGCTTCCAGGCTTGATCGTGCTCGGTCAGCGCCTCGATGTTGATCCGGTACGTGAAGCGCCCGCGCACCGTGAACAAGCGCCAGCGCTGGCCCAGCCCGAGCTCGTCGTAGAGGCGGTCGAACGGCGAGAGCGCGAGCGCGCGCATGCGCACCAAAAAGCGCGAGGTCTCGCGCACCGCGTCGGAGACCTCCGCACCCAGCGCGCGCCGCAGCGGCATCAGCTCGGCCGTCTTGACGGCCTTTCCGGGCAGGGCCTGCAGCACCGACAGCACGAGCACGAAGCCGATCGCGATCGAGCGCAGAGCGGCGAGCTTTCCAGGGGACGGGGCGGGTTCGGACATGCGTGAGCCAGGTTGAGCCAAGCGAGCGTACCGCCCGAGCGTAGAGCAAGTGGGGTGCCACCGGCGAGCAAACGGTGTGACCGCGCGTTGCGCCGCGGGCGATCGGTAACACGCTGACGGACCAGGCGTGGCCTCGGCCACAAGGAGCTCCGATGCAGTCCCGCTACTTTCTGCTCTGGATCGCGCTTTCGATGGCGCCGAGCCAAGTCTACGCGCAGGCGGTGCCTCGCGACCCCACGCTGCAGCTGGCCCCGCTCGACCAGGAACTGTATCGCGCGCAACGGCGCCAACGCCTCTGGCTCGCTGCGGGTGTGGGGCTGCTGGCGAGCTCGCTCGCGCACCTCGCCGTGCTGAGCGCGCACGGGAACAACGAGTGCAACAACGACAGCCACGCCTCGGTCGCGACCGCCGGCGTGTTCGGCGGCGTGGGGCTCGCCTTCACGCTCGGAGGCGGCATCCGCCTGGCCCACAGCACGCCGCGTTCCCCGGCCACGCGCGCGCAGAAAGTGGGTGCCGTCTTCACGGCCCTCGGCGTGGCCGCGGGCGCGCAGGCGCTGCTGATGGGTCTGTGGCTGGTCCAGGGCGCGGGCGCCTGCTCCAGCTGATCTCAGACGCTCAGCGTCACGCGGTCGGCGAGGCTCTGCGCGGCGGCCAGCGCGGGCTCGCCGTTGTGCACGGCTTCTTCGAGCTGCGTGGTGACCGTCTCCAGGCCGCCGAGCGCCTCGATGCCGAGCGTGCCCACGCGGCGTGCGAGCCAGTCGACCGACCACGCGGCGTGGCCCTCGCGACGGCGTGATGCGATGCCGTCCGCGCCGAGGTCCTGGCGGTGTTGATCGATCGCGTCGGCGAGCTTGTCGACGCCCTGCTGATCGCGCGCGCTGGTGAGGATGACTTGCTGGTCGCCCTCCCCGGCACCGACCTGACGCAGCGTGCTGAGCGCGGACTTCAGATCCGAGGCGGCGCGCGCGGCGGTGGGCCCGTGATCGGCCTTGTTCACCACCAGCAGGTCGGGGATCTCCATCACGCCGGCCTTGAGGAACTGCAGCACGTCGCCCGAGCCCGGCTGCACGACCAGCACGACTGAGTCCGCCACGTGCGTGACGGCGATCTCGGTCTGGCCGACGCCGACCGTCTCTACCAACACGAGGTCGTACGCGGCCGCGAGCACCTCGACGGCTGCGTGCGTGGCGTGCGCCAGGCCACCGAGCGCACCCTGCGTCGCCAGCGAGCGCACGAACAGGCCCTGGTCCTGCGGATCGAACGCCATGCGCGCGCGATCACCCAGCAGGGCACCTCCGCTGCGCATCGACGAAGGGTCGACCGCGACGATGCCCACGGTTCGTCCGCGCGAACGCAGCTCGCGCGCAAGCACCGCGACCAGGCTGCTCTTGCCGACGCCGGGCGGCCCCGTGAGGCCCACGCGATGCCCGTGATCTTCCGCGGTCCCACGCGCGAGCTCGCTCAACAGCTGCGCCATCTGCCGCTCGATGTCGGGCCGCTTGTTCTCGATCAGGTTGAGCGCACGCGAGACCGCCGCCTTGTCGGCGGCACGTACGCCGCGCGCGAGCTCGACGATGTCCATCAGCTCGCAGCGCGCTCGGCGAGATCCGCGAGATCGCGCATGATCGTGTTCAGCTCGAAGTCCTTCGGCGTGTACACGCGCGCGACGCCCTGCTCGAGCAGGCGCTTGCCGTCGCTGTCCGGGATGATGCCGCCGAGCACGACCGGCACGTTGCCGATGCCGGCTTCCTTCAAGCGCTTGAGCACGTCGGGGACGAGCTCCAGGTGCGAGCCGCTCAGGATGCTGAGGCCGATCACGTTCACGCCTTCCTCGAGCGCGCTGGCGACGATCTGCTCGGGCGTCACGCGGATGCCCTCGTAGATCACCTCGAAGCCCACGTCGCGCGCCTTGAGCGCGATCTGCTCGGCGCCGTTGCTGTGGCCGTCGAGGCCGGGCTTGCCCACGAGCAAGCGCGGACGGCGGCCGAGCTTATTCTCCAGCTGGCCGAGGCGCGCGCGCAGCTTCTCGACCTCTTCGGCCGACTTCGGATTGGTGCGCGCGCTACCCAGCGTGGCCGATGCCACCCCCGTGGGAGCTCGGTACTCGCCGAGCGTCTCGCGCAGGGCCGACGCCCACTCGCCCGTGGTCACGCCCGCCTTGGCAGCGGCGATCGACGGCGGCATCACGTTCTCGCCGGCCTTCACCGAGCGGCGAAGCTCGTCGAGGGCGGCCTTGACCTTCGCTTCGTCGCGACCGGCGCGCCACTTCTTGAGCGCCTCGATCTGCGCGTTCTCGACCTTGGGGTCGACCACCATGATCGCGCCGTCGAGGTTCTCGGTCAGCGGCGAGGGTGCCGTCTCCTTGAACGCATTGAGGCCGATCACGGTCTGGCTGCCGTTCTCGATGTTCGAGAGCCGCGTGGCGTTGGACTCGACCAGGCGCTGCTTGATGATGCCGGCCTCGACCGCAGCCACGGCGCCGCCGCGGCTGTTGATGTCGTCGATCTCCTTCTTGGCCTCGGCGATCAGCTCGTTGACGCGCGCTTCGATCACCACCGAGCCGTTGAAGATGTCGCCGTGCTCCAGCAGGTCGCTCTCGAACGCGAGGATCTGCTGCGTGCGCAGCGAGAGCTGCTGATCCCACGGACGCGGTAAGCCGAGCGCCTCGTTCCAGGCCGGCAGCTGCACCGCACGCGCGCGCGCATCCTTGCTCAGCGTGACCGCGAGCATCTCCAGCACGATGCGCATGATGTTGTTCTCGGGCTGCTGCTCCGTGAGCCCGAGCGAGTTCACCTGCACGCCGTAGCGGAAGCGCCGCTGCTTGGCGTCCATGACGCCGTAGCGCTCCTTGGTGATCTCGTCCCACAGCCGCACGAATGCGCGCATCTTGCACAGCTCGTCGACGAAGCGAATGCCCGCGTTGACGAAGAAGCTGATGCGCTCGACGACGGCGCCGATGTCTTCTTGCTTGAGCTGGCCACCCGCGCGCACGGAGTCGAGGATCGTCATCGCGGTCAAGAGCGCGTAGGCGAGCTCCTGCGCGGGCGTCGCCCCCGCTTCCTGCAGGTGGTAGCTACACACGTTCATCGGGTTCCACGAGGGAACGTTCTTGACCGTGAACGCGATCACGTCCGTGGTCAGCTTCAGGCTGGCGGCGGGCGGGAAGATGTACGTGCCGCGAGACAGGTACTCCTTCATCAGGTCGTTCTGCGTGGTGCCCGCGAGCTTGCGCGTGTCCGCGCCCTGCTCTTCCGCGGCCGCGATGTACAGCGCGAGCAGCCAGGGGGCCGTCGCGTTGATGGTCATCGAGGTGTTCATCTTCTCGATCGGGATCTGATCGAACAGCGTGCGCATGTCGCCGATGTGGCTGATCGGCACGCCGACCTTGCCCACCTCACCGCGCGCGAGCACGTGGTCCGAGTCGTAGCCGGTCTGCGTGGGCAGATCGAACGCCACGCTCAGGCCGGTCTGGCCCTTGGCGAGGTTCGTACGGAACAGCTCGTTGGACGCCTTCGCGGTGCTGTGCCCCGCGTAGGTACGCATGATCCAGGGCTTGTCCCTCTTGCTGGCTTCCTTCGACACGGCGGCTCCTTCGCGACTCGCGCTGACGCGTCGATGTAGCTGCGTCACGCCTCGACTGCAACGGAACGCCGCACGAGATCTCTCGCTCTTTATCGACAGTTAAACGAATGTAAAAAGCGGCGAAAGGTTGCGGCGCTCGCTTGCTCGGCAGGCCTACTCGGCTACGGTCGCCGCGAGGAGCGATATGCCGACCAAGTCACTGTACGCACTAGGCGAAACCCCCGAGCTGGGTGTGGTTCCGAACAAGATGATCGCGCAGGTCATCCGCCCCGAGCGCTACGGCAGCCCGACGACCGCCTTCAAGATCGAAGAAGTCGACACGCCCGCCGAGCTGCGTCCGGACGAAGTCCTCGTCTGGGTGATGGCCGCGGGCGTGAACTACAACAACGTCTGGGCCGCGCTCGGCACGCCGGTCGACGTGATCAAGAATCGCCCCAAGGACCCGTTCTTCCCCGACAACTCGGGCTTCCACATCGGCGGCAGCGACGCCTCCGGCATCGTCTGGAAGGTCGGCAGCGCCGTCACCAGCGTGAAGGTCGGCGACGAGGTCGTGCTGCACTGCGGCCAGTGGAGCCTCGAGGATCCGGTCGCCAAGGCCGGCAAAGACCCGATGTTCGGCAACAGCTTCCGGATCTGGGGCTACGAGACCAGCTGGGGCAGCTTCGCGCAGTTCACCAAGGTGCAGGCGCAGCAGTGCCTGCCCAAGCCCAAGCACCTCGACTGGGCCGCGGCCGCTTCGTACATGCTCGTGGGCGCGACCGCCTACCGCATGCTGCGCGGCTGGGCACCGCACCAGGTCCAGAAGGACGACGTCGTGCTGGTGTGGGGCGGCGCGGGCGGCCTCGGCACGCAGGCGATTCAGATCGCAGCGGCTTTCGGCGCCAAGCCGGTCGCCGTGGTCAGCGACCCGTCGAAGGTCGAGTACTGCAAGAAGCTCGGCGCGGTGGGCTGCATCCAGCGCAACAAGTTCGATCACTGGGGCCTGCCGCCGGACTGGCGCGACAGCGAGAAGTACAACGCGTGGCTGAAGAAGGCGCGCGGCTTCGGCCAGGCGATCTGGGACGTGCTGGGCGAGAAGAAGAACCCGCAGATCGTGTTCGAGCACCCCGGCGAGAGCACCATCCCCACCTCCGTGCTCGTCTGCGAGACCGGCGGCATGGTCGTGGTGTGTGCGGGAACGACTGGCTTCGCGGCCCAGGCCGACCTCAGGTACCTGTGGATGCGTCAGAAGCGCCTGCAGGGATCGCACTTTGCCAACGACAAGCAGTCGGCCGAGTACAACGAGCTCGTGATCGCGGGCAAGGTCGACCCCTGCCACTCGGAGACCTTCAGCTTCGAGGACATCCCGCGCGCACACCAGCTGATGCACGAGAACAAGCACGCGCCGGGCAACATGAGCTGCCTCGTGAACGCGAAGGGATAAGGCGTAAGTCATGCAAATCGTCGTCGACGCAATCGATCGCCTCTACACGCTGACGCACGACAAGCTCAAGGAGCGCGTCACTGCAAACGGCAAGATTGACGGCAAGAAGCTCGATTCGCTGCAGCTGCCGACCCACGGGTTGGCGTACCTGAAGACCGAGCTGGAGGCCTGCCGTCAGTTGCTCGCGTGGAGCGAGCGCGTCGGCGGCGAGTACGAAAAGCAGATCGCCAAGACATACATCGCCGACGTAGGTCGTTCGCTGCGCGCGCACATCGACCTGGGCGCGTGCGAGACGGTCGGCCTGGCCGAGCTCGGGGCCACGGCCGAGGATCTCGCCGCGACGGTGCTCCAGGCCGACGTGGTGAAGCTGTGCGACGCGGAGGCCACGGCCGAGAAGTACGTCTGGATCGCGAAGCAGTCCGAAGACAAGGGCCTGGGCGACAACGGCCTGGACGACGAGACGCTGGAGGACATCCGCGATCAGTTCAGCAAGTTCGTCGACAAGCAGGTCATCCCGCGCGCGCAGGACATCCACCGCAAGGACGTCCTGATCCCGATGGACATCGTCTCGCAGATGAGCGAGCTCGGCGTCTTCGGCCTGACCATCCCGGAGGAGTTCGGTGGTCTCGGCCTGGGCAAGATCGCGATGTGCGTGGTCACCGAGGAGCTCTCGCGCGGCTACATCGGCGTGGGCTCGCTCGGAACCCGCTCGGAGATCGCCTCCGAGCTGATCATGGGCGGCGGCACGGACGAGCAGAAGGCGTACTACCTGCCCAAGCTCGCGAGTGGCGAGATCCTGCCGACGGCGGTGTTCACCGAGCCGAACAACGGCTCGGACCTCGCGAAGCTCGGCACGCGCGCCGTCAAGCAAGACGACGGCAGCTACATCGTGAACGGCAACAAGACCTGGATCACGCACGCGGTGCGCGCGGATCTGATGACGTTGCTCGCGCGCACCAACCCCAACGAGCCCGGCTACGCGGGCTTGTCGATGTTCCTCGCGGAGAAGACCCGCCTCACCGGTGAAAACGGCGAGAAGGAGTTCGTCGACGAGGGCCTGACCGGCACCGAGATCAAGGTGCTCGGCTACCGCGGCATGAAGGAGTACGAGCTCTCGTTCGACAACTTCAAGGTCGCGCCGGGCAAGCTGCTCGGCGGCGCCGAGGGCGCGGGCTTCAAGCAGCTGATGCGCACGTTCGAGAGCGCGCGCATCCAGACCGCCGCGCGCGGCGTGGGCGTGGCCGTGGCCGCCTACGAGACCGCGATGCGCTACGCGCACGAGCGCGTGCAGTTCGGCCAGCCGCTGTTCAACTTCGGCCGCGTCGCGCGCAAGCTCGGTCGCATGGTCACGCGCATCCAGGCCGCGCGTCAGCTGACGTACTTCGCCGCGCGCGAGAAGGACTCGGATCGCCGCTGCGATCTCGAGGCCGGCATGGCCAAGCTGCTCGCCACGCGCGCAGCCTGGGAGTCCGCAGACGCAGGCGTGCAGATCCACGGCGGCAACGGCTTCGCCGAGGAATACACCGCTTCGCGCCTGCTGGTGGATTCGCGGGTGCTCTCGATCTTCGAGGGCGCGAACGAGATCCAGGCCGGGGTCGTCGCGCGACGCTTGCTCGAGCAGTAAGAGCGTAAGCGCAGAAAAGAGGCGCTTGCTGTTTGAGTGAATCGAGACTTGGGGTGCTTTGCCAAGACCCCATGGACCGATCACGCGCACGCGCACGAGACCGACTACGTTGGTCGAACACGGTCGGACGAGAACGTGTTCGACCCACGTCGAGTAACTATCGTGCGCGTGCGCGTGATCGGTCCACTCAGTCTTGCCACGCCGCTACCCGCCTACCCCACTCCAGCGGCACTCGCCTCTTTGCTGCCCCACGTTCTCGTTCTCAGCTAGGGCGAGACTCCCCTCGCAGGCGGGGCTCGTCCGCCGCGCGCTGCAGCTCGCGCGTGCTCTGCTCGATGCCGCTGCGCAGCGCTTCGACCGTGACGTTGACGGTCTCGAAGCCGCGCTCGAAGATCGAGGCCGCGTACAGCGTGGTGGACGCGACGCCGAGGGCGATCGCGGTGGGGATCGAGAGCAAACCTTCGACCGCGCGCTGCGCCTGCTGCAGGCTCTCGCGCGAGAGCTGGTCGGCGAGTCGCTCGCTGCGACGGCGCTGCTCCACGGCGCGGTCGCGCACCTGCTCGCTCGCCTGACGCCAGTCGTCGTTGTTCGTGCCGTTGTTCTGATCAACCATGTCGGCTCCTTGTGCTCACGCCGCGAAGTACCGGCCCTCGCCGCGTCTTCCAGAGCAGTACACGCCGCGAACGCCACGGGGCCGACTCCGCGCGCATGGCACAGACTTGGCCCATCGAGGCCATCTCCCGGCACGCACGCGTGCCGCGCCCTCACGCTCTCGACGAAACGCCATCGAGCGCGCGAGCGGGTCGGTCATCGCGTCCGCACGTGAGCGTAGCGCGCATACTTACGGCTCGGTTCTCACGAGGAGG
>DASUME010000882.1:0-5075 GCA_036277895.1 Polyangiales bacterium | reverse complement strand
CGAAGGCCACCTCGTTCAGCTTCCCGAACAGTGTCTCGCGACGTATCTCGGACATGGGTCCAGTCCTTCCTTCAGCAGCCTGCTGCGGTGGGGTCGAGGACCAACTGGTCCTGCGAAGTGGCGGTCATCTGCGATGGGTCGCCGATGTAGCTGGTCTGTCCGATCCGCCCGGAACGACCCAGCACCGTGGGCTGCAGCTCGGCGTCTTCGATCTTGAGTCGGACGTCCCACGCGAGCTCTGTGCCGACATAGCGCGTCACCAGGGCGACCACGCGTGGCATCAGGTCTCCCTGTGGAAGGAAGCGCTCGTACTTCGCCCGGGGCATCGGGCCCAGGACGACACGAAACTTGTACTGACGCTCCAGCACCTCGGTGCCAGCGCGAGTGCTGACCCCGAGCTCGCCGAGCATGGGCTGCGCGCCGATCTCTCCGCCGCTCAGACGCCAGCAGAACTCGTCCGAGATCGGCAGCCAGTCTGCGACGAACTCTTCGATCTCGACGGCGGTGCAGAGCTGCTCTGCGAGCGCTTTGCGTAGGCCTTCGGCATGCCGCGTTCGACCGACGAAGTGCCGCGCCGTGCGGCGTACGGTGCGAGCCTCGACGGCTTCGTCACCGTCGAAGGGCTGGCCGGCCAGTGCGCTGACGTAGCTCGCAATGCGATCGTCGTTGGGTCGGTCGTGGCTGACCGTGGGCTGCGCGTCGGCCCAGGCTCGATAATAGAGCGTCAGCAGACGGTGGTGGAAGATGTCCGCGAAGCGCGCGAAGGTACGGTCGCGGTGGCTGTGCACCCGTTGGTACGCGAACTCCGAGAGGTGGAGCGGCAGCGGCCCGTTCGCCCCGAACATGCCAAAGAAGCCGACCCCGAGCCGCGGCACGCCGCCGTCCCGATGCTCTTCGGAGGTGATCGACGCGGACTCGAACGTGAGCGTGGGCTCCTGTCCGAGGCGCACCGCTTCCGCCGATGGTACGGCCGCGCGGCCGAGCCGTGGGAACGCGCGGTGCTCGCTCTCGATGCGGCGCAGCACCTGGTAGAAGCTCGACGAGGTCCTCGAGGAGGTCTCGGTCGCGCCTTCTACAGGATGTTGCGGCGCCCGGCCGTCGTCGGCCATCGCATTACCTCTCCGCGTTGCTGCGTGCGCAGAACGGTCTGCGCGAACGAGTTGATCGACGCGTACTTCGCGAAGAAGCGCTCGAGGACTGATGCGAATACGAAGACGCCAGTACCCTCGAAAGCATTCTCGTCGCAGGTCAGGGTGACCTCGATCCCGCGTCCGAATGCGATCGGCCCGGCGAAGGGCAGGGGGCGTACGACGCTCTTGGTGGCGACGTTCGTGACGCCGTCGACCTGCTTGCGATGGGCGGGCCCCATGTACCCCGAGTACAGCGAGAGCAGCTCACGCAGGGAAGCCTTGGCAGCCCCCTCGCGCATCACGCTGAGATAGTCCAGCCCGAGATGCGAGAGGATGCGCCAGGCGAGCTCGCCGTGGACCGGCGAAGCGAGCGGCGGCGTAGGTCCCGCGAGACAGCGTACCGACTGCACCGGCGCGCCCGACTGCTCGCTGAAGTCGCTGTCGCCCCGCCCGACGCCCATCTGGAGCGGCAATGCACGGTTCGTGCAAAGCGTACTGACTGCGAGCTGCCTGAGCCCCTTGTCGAACGGACCGTGCGCCCCATCGACCAACGACAAGAACGTCTCGGAGGGAACGTAGGACGAGCGCAGGGCTACCTCACGCGCGTCCTGCGAGATCATCTTCGGCTGACGGCGCACGGAAAAATATCCGGCGCTCAGCTCGAGCTCGTCTTCCGGCGGCGACGCGTGCATCGGCAAGAAGATGCGCTCGCCCGTGGAGCCGCTGCCGTAGCCGACCACGCGCGTCACGGTGTGGACCTCGAAGTCACTCGGCCGGGTGCGGTCGGGCACCACGTGGCACTCGTGATCCCGATCGTTGAGAGGAATGCGATCGGACGCGCGCGGGAAGAGGTTGATCGCGGGCGTGCAGAACAACGCGAGGTGCGCCGCTTCGACGACGCCCTCGAGCCGCGGCTCGAGCTGGTCGAACAGAAACACGAGCTCGACGCTGTTCGCATGGCAACGCGAGAGCCCCTCCGTGAGCTGTGCGAGGGCAACGAACATGAAGCGCTCGGGGAAGGCGAAGTACTCCTGGAGCAGCCGGTGCCCATGGAATCCCTCGTTGCCGCAGGGCAAGAGCGCTTCGTCGTCAGCGAAGCCGAGTGCTCGCATGCAGCGTGCGGGCGTCACCTGCAGCACTTGCGCGGGCCGCGACACGCTGCGCACCACCAGCCCCACGTTCGCGCGTATGAAATTCTCGTACAGGAGGGGCGCGATGTCGGCGCCGCGCAAGTACAGGGGCAGCTGGGCCAGTGGAAGCTGCGCAAACGACTGTCCGCCGGTGGTTCGCAGCACCACCTTGAGCACCGCCTTGGTGGGTGGTACCTGCAAGCCCTCGAGGCCCTCGCCGAGCGCGCTGCGGTAGCTGGCCGACACCAGCTCGATCGGCAGCAACTGCACGGGATGGGCCGTGCGGTACTCGCACGGCGTCTGGGTCTGTCCGTAGCGACTGCGCAGCGACGAGCCTCGCGGCACCGTCACGCCCCCGGTCAGCGAGCCCTGGCGTGGATTCGGCTGAAGCTGCACGACCGTCATCGACGGCGTGGGGGCGAGGTACCCAGGGTAGAGCAGCTCGAGCATCTGCTGGGTGAACTGTGGGTACTCCGCGTCGAGCTTCAGCTGCACGCGCGCGGTGAGGAACGCGAACGACTCGATCAGGCGCTCCACGTACGGATCGTCGCACTCGAACGACTGAAGGCCGATCCGCTCGGCGGTCTTGGGAAACTCGCGCGCGAACTCCCCGCCCATCTCGCGGACGTGTTTGAGCTCGCGCTCGTAGTACCGGTAGAAGCGCGGGTCCATCAGTGCCTGCCCTGCTCCTCGACGCGAACGCTGCCGTCTTCGAGATCGATCTCCGTCTGCAAGACCAGGGCGACCGGGGCCGGCTGTGACCACAGCTCGGCCTCGATGTCGAACACCAGGCCATTGTGGCCCGCGGCGGTGCGGCCGGAGACTACGCGTACCGTCAGCGAGTTGCGGAGCAGTCGCGGCTCGAAACGCAAGATGGCTTCCTTGAGGAGGCCCTCGAGCTTGCGCGGGTCGACGCTGCTCAGCGTGCGTCCCGCAAGGTCTGGAATGCCGTAGTTGAGCACCGAGCGGCTCACTTCAGGGAACTCGCTGAGATCCTCGATGCTGGTGAGATGGGTGGTGTTGAGCAGCCACGACAGATCGCGACGCAGCACTTCACGCAGTCGCGCCTCGTCGATCACGCGGCTGTGGTAGGTCTCCGTGCGCTCGTCCGGAGAATCATCGGTCAGACGATCGAGCAGCGACGGCTGCAGTCGCGCTTTGAGGCTCAGCTCACCCATGCCGATCCTCCCCGGCCCCTTCACTCGCGAAGCGCACGTCGCGCAGCTCGAGCAAAGCGTGCTCTCCGCAGTCCGTCACGAACATGCGCTGTCCGAGGCCACACGCCGTGTGCTCGGTGGGTTGCTCCCAGATCGTCTTGCGCGCGAGGCGAACCGCATCGTCGGCGTGGAGCTCCGAAGCGCAGTACCGGCTTGGAATGAAGCACTCCAGCGCTTCGCCTTGGGTCGACGTGAGCTTGGCGGGAAGCCAGACTACGTCTCGGAGGTCCACCGGGAGCTCGAACTCGACCCGCTGCATTGCGGAGAACGGCACCCAGCAGTAGCGGCCACGGATCACCGCCTCGAGTGCGGGACCGATGCGGGAGTCGCTGTCGGCGAGCCACCCGAACGGCTGTCCGTTCAGGCTGCCGGGACTCGCCGGCGCTTGTTCCAATGCCTGCGCGCGGAGCGACTCCGCCGCAGCGTGCTCGCCCTGCGCCGTGTGCACCAACGCTTGAAACATCAGCCCCAGCCACGGGGCCGGAAGCCCAACGACATGGGGCGTCCGGTCCCCGCGAAAGACCTCCGCGCGCGTAAGTTCGCAGCGGAGCAACTCGCGGTACGTCTGCGCCATCGGCACTCCTTCGGCGTCGAGGGAGGCCGCGACCTGCAGCTGCTTGACTGCGCGTTCCCACTGCCCCAGCACGGCGAGCAGCTGAAACAGGAAGACGCGTAACTTGAAGTCGGACGGCACGCTGCGAACTTCGCTTTGTAGCGCGTCCAGGGCGGCCTCGAGCTTGCCTTGGCGCAGGCACTGTTCCGCTCGCACGCAGGTCTCCGTGGGTGATCCGTTCGACAGCGCTCGTACGTTGCTCATCCCAGCGCGCAACGATTGACGTCGAAGACGAGATCCGCGGTCCCAGCCGAGTCGCCTTCGGCCTGGTACTCGTAAGAGAACTTCATGAAGCGTAGCGCGACCGTCTCGATCAGGCGGTCTTGGTGCTCGGGGTCACCGCCCTCGAAGTCGACCTTTAGAACTACGGCGCCCTCGAGCTGGAGAGTCAGAAAATCGACCTCCTTCTTGTCCTTGGTCTTGGTCATGACCAGCTTCACGGGGCTGTCAGTGAACTGCTTCCCGCCCACGCAGGCCTTCATCAGATCGCTCGACGACCCGTCGTGGTACTTCTTGATCTCGACATCGGCGACGGATGCGCGACCCTTCGAGATCACGTCTGCCTGGCCGTCGGACGGAAGAGTCATGCCCCACTTCCACGAGATCACATCGATCCAGCCGGTCTTGCCCTCCTGCTTGGAAGTGCCACGTGCGCCGGGTACTTTGAGAAAGATATTGGACGGCATCGAGTCCTCTTCGGATGGTTGGTTGGTCTACGAGCTGAGCGCCAGAACGACTTACTTCTTTTCCGACTTGAGTCGGGACACGAGCTTCAGGGCGATGGTAAGACCTTCGAGCTGATAGTGCGGCTTGAGGAAGAACTGCGCGCTGTAGTAGCCGGGATTGTCTTCGCGCTCCGCGACGACCACTTCGGCCGCCGCGAGCGGCTTGCGCGCCTTCTCGATCTCGGTCGCCTCGGTAGGATTGCCATGAACGTAGTTCTTGACGATCCAGTTCTGCAGCCACGCCTGCACTTCGGACGGGC
>DASUME010000881.1:0-3994 GCA_036277895.1 Polyangiales bacterium | reverse complement strand
TCATGTTTACTTTCGCGGAGTTCCCGCAGTCGCCCTTCCGGTTCCGGCCGGACTCGCGGCCGCCGGAGGTTCCGCCGCGCTGGGAGTGGACGCCCGAGCGCGTCGACCCGGACCGCGATCTACCGTGGTACCGGTATGTGCTCGTGCGTGGTGGTCCAGGTCGGATCCAGCGCTCGCCGTTCTTCGAGAATGTGTTCCAGGGCGCTGGCTGGACCGTTTGGCGCCGCGTCGACACGTGATAGATCCTCCCTCCGCGCCCGCTGGGGCCTGAGGGAGATCGCGTGCAGCCAAAGAAAACCAACCTCGGGATCGTTCGGCCCGTCCGCCAGGAGGCCCCGAACCTCGACTACATCGGTGGCGCGGTCGCGTCGCTGCGCGGCGCCTTCGAGAGCGGGCTGACGCGCAGCTACGCGTGGCGCGTGTCGCAGCTCGACGCGATGGTGCGCATGCTGAAGGCGGAAGACACCGCCCTCTGCGAGGCGCTGCAGCGCGATCTGAACAAGCCGCGCATCGAGGCCTTCGTCACCGAGCTCAACGAGGTGATCGCGGGCGCCCACTACTTGAAGCAGAACCTCAAGAAGTGGATGAAGCCGCAGAAGGTGAGCACGCCGCTCGTGCTGCAGCCTGGCAAGAGCTGGATCCAGTCGGAGCCACTCGGCGTGGCGCTCGTGATCTCGGCCTGGAACTACCCCGTGCTGTTGTCGCTGGCGCCGATGCTGGGCGCGATCGCAGCCGGCAACGCAGCCATCCTCAAGCCGTCCGAGCTGGCTCCGGCGACGAGCACCCTGCTCGCGAGGTTGTGCGCGCAGTACCTCGACCGGCGCGCGCTGACCGTGATCGAAGGCGGCATCCCCGAGACCACCGCGCTGCTGGCGCAGAAGTTCGATCACATCTTCTACACGGGCAACGGCACCGTGGGCCGGATCGTGATGAAGGCGGCGGCGGAGCACCTGACGCCCGTCACGCTGGAGCTCGGCGGCAAGAGCCCTTGCATCGTCGATCAGCACGCGGACCTCGAGGTCGCAGCCAAGCGCATCGCGTGGGCCAAGTTCTTCAACTGTGGCCAGACCTGCGTCGCGCCCGACTACGTGCTCGTGCACGAGCAGGTGCACGACCGCTTCCTCGACTTGCTGACGGCCACGCTGAAGCAGTTCTGGGGCGACGACCCCGCCAAGAGCCCCGACTACTGCCGGATCGTGAACGGGCGCCATCACTGGCGGCTGACCGATCTGATCGAGGGCAGCGGGCGTGTGGTGGTGGGTGGCCAGAGCGACGCAGCTTCGCTGTACATCGCGCCCACCGTGCTGCGTGACGTGCCGGACGATGCACCCGCGATGAGCGAAGAGATCTTCGGACCCATCCTGCCAGTGATCAAAGTGGCGAGCATCGACGAGGCGACCCGGCGCATCAACGCGCGGCCGAAGCCGCTCGCGCTCTACTTGTTCACCAACAACGACGCCAACCAGCAGCGGGTC
Source organism: Polyangiales bacterium (assembly GCA_036277895.1). Taxonomy (GTDB): domain Bacteria; phylum Myxococcota_A; class Polyangia; order Polyangiales; family DASUME01; genus DASUME01. The sequence continues at coordinate 2,519 of DASUME010000881.1, read as the reverse complement.
CTGAACAACACCAGCTCGGGCGCGGCCGTGATCAACCACGCCGTGATCCACCTGGGTGTGCAGGGCTTGCCGTTTGGTGGGGTAGGCGAGAGCGGCATGGGCGCCTACCACGGCAAGCACTCGTTCGACACCTTCAGCCACAAGAAGGCCGTGCTGAAGCGCGCCACCGTGCTGGAGCCGGACCTGATGTATCCGCCCTACAGCGACACCAAGGAAAAGTGGCTCCGCCGCTTGGTCTGAGCGCTTAAGCTTTTCGGCGAACCGCCGTAGTGGTCTCCTCGCTACGGTTCATGTCGGAGAGCTCAGCATCCAGGATCTTGTGGCGCTCGCTTGCGAGGATCGCGCCGTACGTCGCGCCGCAACGAGCGCTGTTGATGGGGGCAGTCACGCTCGGTGCGTGCGCGGCCTGCTTGTCGGCGATCGAGCCACTCGTGCTCAAGCTGCTGTTCGATCAGATCGTCGGCAGCTCCAGGCTGGAGAAGCTGTTGGTGCCGTTCGCGGCGCTGGCTTCGCTGATGGTCGCGACCGAGGTGCTCAACACGGCGCGTGAGCGGCTGGTCTGGCGCGCGCGGCTCGCGGTCGATTTCTCGCTGATGCAAGCCACGGTCGAGCGCTTGCACTCGCTGCCGCTCGCGTACCACCGCGAGCAGAGCGTGGGCGCGACGATGACCAAGATCGAGCGCGGCATCGCGGGCTGCATGACGGCGTTCTCGGACGTGGTCACGAAGCTGTTCCCGGCGCTGGTGTACCTGACGGTCTCGATCGCGGTGATGCTGCGGCTGTCGCTCTCGCTCTCGCTGGCGGTGTTGGTGTTGTTGCCGCTGCCGGCGGCGCTCGGCGTGTGGGCCGCGCGCGAGCAAGCCGCGCGCGACAAGAGCTTGCTGGAGCGCTGGACGCGCGTGTTCTCGCGCTTTCACGAGGTGCTCAGCGGGATCGTGCTGGTGAAGAGCTTCGTGATGGAGGAACAGGAGAAGCGCCGGTTCCTCGGCGGCGTGGGCGACGCCAACAAGCTGGTGCTGCGCGGCGTCGATCGCGACTCCAAGATGAGCGCGTTCAAGCAGTGGCTGATCGCGCTGGCGAGGCTGACTGCGTTGGGGCTCGGCGGCATGCTGGTGATGCGCGGCGAGATCACGCTCGGCACGCTGGTCGCGTTCATGAGCTACCTGACGGCGGTGTTCGTGCCCGTGCAGACGCTGACCAGTCTGTACACGACGGTGCGCCGCGCCTCGACCGCAATGGACAGCGTGTTCTCGATCCTGAGCGCGCAAGACTCGCTCGGCGATGAGCCGGATGCGCAGGAGCCGGGCCGGCTCGCCGGCGAGGTGGAGTTCAAGCACGTCAGCTTCCGCTATCGTCCAGACCAGCCCGTGCTGCAAGACGTGACGCTGGCGGTACGCGCCGGCGAGACGGTGGCGTTCGTGGGCCCGAGCGGCGTGGGCAAGACCACGCTCACGTCGCTGCTGCAGCGGCTCTACGATCCCGACAGCGGCGCGATCTGCATCGACGGGCAAGACATTCGCAAGCTGAAGCAGCGCGCGCTGCGCGATCAGATCGGCGTGGTGCTGCAAGACGGCTCGCTGTTCAGCGACACCGTGCTCGACAACATCGCGTTCGGGCGGCCCGGCGCTTCGCGCGAGCAGATCGAGCTGGCCGCGCGCGCCGCACACGCGCACGACTTCATCACGCGCTTGCCGCAGGGCTACGACACACCGGTGGGCGAGCGAGGGGAGCGCCTGTCCGGCGGCGAGCGCAAGCGCATCGCGATCGCGCGCGCACTGCTGAAGGACGCGCCCATCCTGGTGCTCGACGAGGCGACGTCCGCGCTCGATGCGGACGGCGAGCGTGAGGTGCAAGAGGCGCTGGTCGAGCTCGTGCGGGGGCGCACTACGTTCGTGATCGCGCACCGCTTGAGCACGGTCACCAACGCCGACCGGATCGTGGTGCTGCGCGAGGGCGGCATCGCCGAGGTCGGCCGCCACGAAGAGCTGCTGGAGAAGAATGGCTACTACGCCGCGTGGGTGCGCCAACAAGCGCGGATCTCGGTAGCCAGCGCAGCGTGATGGCTCACCAAATCGCCGGCTGAAAAAAATATCTTCGTCTCGCGCGACGGAAGCCCTCGGCCGCCACGTTGGTACTGGCAAGGCACAAGGGAGAACGAAGATGAAGACGCAGAACAAGTGGTTGTTGGTCTCGATGATCTCGACGCTGGCCGGTGTGGGCGTGGCTGCGGCGCAGCCCGGCGGTCACTTCGAGAAGCTCGACACCGATGGCAACGGCACGGTGACCACGGCGGAGTTCCAAGCGGGCGCACTCGCACGCTGGACCGAAGCCGACGCCAACAAGGATGGCAAGGTGACCGCCGACGAGTTCAAGGCGGTGCACGAGGCGCACAAGCAGGAGCGCTTCACCAAGGAAGACACCAACGCGGATGGACTGCTGCAGCGCAGCGAGGTGCAGAAGATGCCGGATGAGTTCTTCGCGAAGCTCGACGCCAACAAGGACGGCGCGCTGAGCAAGGA
>DASUME010000880.1:0-24126 GCA_036277895.1 Polyangiales bacterium | reverse complement strand
TACGTGCCCGATCCCACGACCAACCGCGTCGCCGTGGTCAACGCGAGCAACTTCAAGGTCGAGAACGTGCCGGTCGGAACCCAGCCGCGCTACGCGGTCACGGTGCCCGGCGAAGACATCGCGCTGGTGCTCAACGTGGGCACGCAAGATGCCGCGTTGCTGCGCACGGACGCGCAGGGCGTCACCGAGCCGCTGCGCCTAGACGTCGGCCACGACGCCAACGCGATCGTGGTCTCGCCCGACAAGCTGCACGCGCTGATCTTCTTCAACGCCGCGCTCAGCTCGAGCGCACGCGCGGACAGCTTCCAGGACCTGACCGTGATCGACCTGGCCGTCGACGCCGAGCCCGCCAAGCGCTCGCGCCGCGTCAGCGTGGGCTTCAAGCCGCGCGGCGTGCAGTTCACGTCCGACGGCCGGCGCGCGTTCGTGATCACCGAGGACGGCATCTCGGTGCTCGACTTCGCGGCGCTCGACACCGGGCCCAAGATCCTGCCGCTGATCGCGCTCGGCGACACGCTCAGCGGTGGGCAGTCGATCGACGTGCAGATCACGCCGGACGGTCTGTTCGCGCTGGCACGTCGCGAAGGCGAGGGCGTGCTGCGCCTGATCGATCTCGGCACCGGCACGATCGAGACGCTCGCGCTCAACGGTTCCACGCCCGACGGCGGTGTGGGCGGCGAGCTGACGGACCTCGATCTCGCACCCGACGGCAGCTTCGCGCTGGCCGTGCTGCGCGATCGCGGCGTGCTGGTGCGCATCCCGATCCCGGCCGGCTTCCGCGACGCGAGCACGCGCCGCGAGATCGCGAACGGGGGCTCGCTGATCGGCTCGATCACGCTGTCGCGTTCGGGCACGCGCGCGATCGGCTACACCACGGCGGCCCCGATCGAGAGCGTGACCGTGTTCGACTTGAACGCCGACGTGCCGCCGCGCGGCATCCGGCTGCGCAAGTCGGTGCGCGCGGTGGCGCTCTCGGACGACGGCTCCCGCGCGCTCGTGCTGCACACCAAAGAGGGCACGCTGGTGGCCGGGCAGTCCGAGGACGATCGCATCGACGCCTCCGAGGGCTACAGCCTGGTCGACACCGGCAGCGGCTTCGCGAAGCTGCAGTTGACGGCGGTGCGGCCGAGCAACAACGGCTTCCTGCTCACGCCCGACGGCAAGCGCGTGTTCACGCTGCTGGCAGGCGGCGCGGTCAAGACCGTGGAGATGGCGGACCTCGACAGCTTCCAGGTCACGAGCCGGGAGCTGTCGACGTCGCCGAGCTCGATCGGCTTCGTGCCGGGCAGCGAGCTGCCACGCGTATTCGTGGGCCAGACCGGCAACGGCGGCATCACCTTCCTGGACGCGCTCAGCGGCGCGGCCGTTCGCACCGTCTCCGGCTTCGAGATCGCCAGCAGGATTCGTCAATGAGCCAGAAGCTATTTCGCACGCTCGCATCGTTCGCACTGATCACCACGCTCGGCTGCGAGGACGACGACCGCGTCGCAGAGGCGCGCTACACCGCACGCGCGCTCGAGGATGGTCTGTTGTTCACGCCCGCCGACGGCGAAGCCGAGCACCACGCGCTGCTGCTCGACGTGAGTGGCGCCGATCCCAAGACCACCCAGCTCGCCCTGCCTGGCGGCGCCGTCACCACCTTCGCGCGGCCCAGCAAGAACGGGCAGGTGGTGGTGCTGACCTCCGGGCTGGAGGCCGTGCGCTCCGGCAAGGACAAGCGCGCCGCGGTGCCGTCGTCGGTGCTGATCTACGGCAAGGCCGGCGAGGTTGCGCGCCGCACCCTGCAGGGGCGCTACCAGAACCTCTCGCTGTCGCCCGATGGGCGCTACGGGATCGCGTTCGGCTCGCAAGCCGGGCTGTCGGTCGACAACTCGGCCGAGGTGATCGACTTCGACAGCGAGGCGGCGCCCACGTTCGTCGACCTCTCGCTCGATGCGCGCGCGCCGAGCCGGTTCGTGTTCTCGCCGGTCGGCTCGTTCACACACCGGGTTGCGGTGGCGCCGCAGCCGAACGCGTTGCAGGTCATCGACCTCGATGCCCCGGGCAAGGGGCCGATCTCGATCACGTTGACCGTGTCGTCGGCGCTGACTCCGGAGCAGATCGTGTTCGCGGGCGACCGCATGTTCGTGCGCAGCGCGAGCTCCGAGCAGATCGTGATCCTGCAAGCGATCGAGGTGCCGCGCGGCGATCACAGCTGGCAGCCGGCGCCGCAACAGCAGTTCGCGAGCGGCATCGTGCAGGACATCGCGGTCACGGGCGTGGGCGCCGCGCAGCGCCTGCTCGCGCTCACCTCGGCGTTGGAGGTGTTCGACCCGGCGATCGGGCCGACCGCGCGCATCGAAGGTGTCTCGGGCTTCAACCGCATCCTGCAGTTCACGGGTCGGTCGCCGATCGACGCCAACCGCACCTCACGCGCGATGTTGTACGCGACGCAGCCGCGCTCCTCGAGCCAGGTAGGCTTCGTGGATCTCGGCGACGAGACGGCCTGGACCACACGCAACATCGAGCTGGTGGAGCTCGGCGATGCGATCCAGTCGTTGACGCCGCTGCTCGAGCGCAACGTCGCGGTCACACGCCACACGAGCGAGCGTGCGGGTGTGATCGATCTCGAAGCGCGCACCGTACGCAGGCTCGTGCTGAACGAGTACGCGGGCACGCTGCTGGTCGACGAGGACGGGCCTGCCGAGCCGCAGCTGTGGGCGCTCGGTACGAGTGGTGAGCTCGGGCGCGTGAACCTCGCCAGCTTCGCGCGCATCGAGCTGCCTTTCTCGCTCGGCTCCACGTTTCCGTTCGAGACCGCCAGCGAGCTGCTGCTCGTGCCCTCTGCCACGCGGCGGCGGCTCGCGGTGTTGCAGCCGGCGGACACCGGGCGCGTCACGTTCGTGGATGCGGACGCGCCCAGCAGCGAAGCCGCCGCAGACAGCGCGCTCGAAGTGCTCGGTATCTATCTCCCTGAACTTCTCGATTGAGGGATCATCAAGTGAAGACGCGCTTCGTTACCTCGTTGATCCTCGCGCTCGGCAGCGTCAGCGCCGCCGCGCAACCGTCTCCCGCCGCGCCGGCGCAGCAGGTGCAGGAAGGGGCGCCGTCTCCCGCTCCGACCGTGCCTGCTGCGCCCGCGGCGCCGAGTGCACTGCCGCCGCCTGCGCGCCCGGTGTACATCACGCCACGCGGTTACGTGCCGCCGCCGCAGCGTTATGCACCGCCGCCGGTGCTGATCGCGCCGCGCCCGTACGCGCCGCGTCCGAAGCTGCCGCCACCCCCGCCGCCACCTCCGCGCGTGTACGGCAACGCGGGCGCGCCGTTCTCGCTCGGCATCGGCGGCGCGCTGGTGTGGCGCAACGAAGACCACACGCGCTTCGGCAACGACGACTTCGTCGGCGGCGTGAACGCCTTCGCGAGCTACGACGTGTGGGCACCCTCGCGCATGTTCGTGCTCGCGGCCGGTCTCGACTACCGCCACGACGAGCGCAAGCGCACCTCGCTGGGCAGACTCAAGGACAACTTGCTCAGCGCGGATCTCACGGCACGCGTGCGCGCCACCTCGTGGCTCTGGCCGCAGCTGCGCGCGGGCGTCGGCGTCGCGCTCACGCGCGTCGAGGTCGAGGATGACCTCGCCGGGATCGATCTCGACGATCGCGACGCGGGGGTGGCCGGTAGCTTCGGCGCGGGCTTGCTGCTGCGCACGCCCACACGCGCGTTGGAGAGCCACCGCGGCTCGCTCTCCTCACTGTCGCTCGGGGTGCTCGTCGAAGGCGGCTACACCGTCGCCAAGGACGCCTCGCTCGCGCCCGAGCCTGCCCGGGGGGGCGACGTCCGCCGCGCCAGCCCCGCCGCCTTCACGGCCGAGCGCAGCGCCGCGTACCTGCGCATCCTCGCCGTGATCAGGTTCTGACGGACCTCAGCCCTGGCCGGCCAGCTTCTTCAGCGCCCACGCGCGCAGCTCGCGCTTGCGGATCTTGCCGAGCGGCGTGCGCGGCAGCATGTCGAGGAACTCCACGTAGGTGGGCGTCTTGTACTTGGCCAGCGTCGCCTGGCAGTGCGCGATCAGCGCGTCGCCGCTGACGGCGCTGCCCGCGCGGCGCACCACGCAGGCGCACACTTGCTCGCCGAGCAGCGCATCCGGCACGCCCACCACGCCGCAGTCGAGCACCTCGGGGTGAGCCAGCAGCACCTGCTCGACGTCCTGCGGGTACACGTTGAAGCCACCGCGGATGATCAGATCCTGCTGGCGCTCGATCACGAACAGATAGCCGTCCTGGTCGAGGTAGCCGAGGTCGCCCGTGCGCAGCCAGCCGGCCTGAAAGGTGGCGGCCGTCGCGTCCGGCAGATCGAAGTAGCCGAGCGAGACGTTCGCGCCGGCCACGCAGATCTCTCCGAGCTCGCCGGGTGGCATCACCGTGCCGGTGTCGTCGATGATCTTCACCGTCACGCCTTCGAGGGGACGACCGGCGGAGCCCGGCTTGCGTGGCTCGCCTTCACGCTCGGCCGCGACGCCCGGGCTCGCCTCGCTCAGTCCGTAGGCCACGTGCATCACGCCGCCGAAGCGCGCCTCGAAGGCAGCGACCTGCGCGGGTGGCATCGGCGCGCCGCCCACGATCCAGCGCTGCATGGTGCGCGTGAGATACGGCTCGGACACACGCAGCATGGCGAGGAACATCGTCGGCACGCCGGGCATCAACGTCGCGCGATGACGCTCGATCAGGCGCAACACGGCGTCCGGCTCGAAGCGCCGCACCAGGATCGAGCGGCCGCCAAAGAGATAACCGCCCACGAGCGCACCGAGCCCGAACGAGTGCGCCAGCGGCAGCGCCAGCACGCTCACGTCTTCCACCTGCTTGCGCCGCGAGCTCTCGTAGCTGTGCTCCGCATTGGCACTCAGGTTGCGATGGCTCAGCATCACGCCCTTGGGCTTGCCGGTGGTGCCGCTGGTGTAGAGGATCACCGCCAGGTCGTCGCTCGCGCGCGTGGCTACCAGCTCGAACGGCTCGGCGTGCAGCAGCGCGCGCTCGAAGCTGAGCGCCGGCGGCGGCGGCTCGCCACGGCCCTCGGTGATCACCAGCGTCTGCACCGCGATCCGCCGTAGCTTGGGCAGCTGATCGAGCGTGGTGACGATCAGCTTGGGCGTGCAGTCGCACGCGATGTACTCCAGCTCCGCCTGCCCCAACACCGGCAGCGCCGGCACGGCCACGGCGCCCACGCGCCAGATGGCGGGGAAGCCGAGCAGCACCTCGGGGCAGTTCGGCAGCAGCACCATGACGCGATCGTCGCGGCGTACGCCGAGGGCGGAGAGCACACCTGCCAGGCGCAAGCTCGCGTCGTGCAGCTCGATGTTGCTGTAAGAGCGCTCTTCGAACCAGAGCCGCGCCCGCGGACCGCGCGTCCGCAGATCGCGCTCGGCAAGCAAAGCGAGGTTCATCCGCGACTCCCCATTCAGGGCACTCGCGCAAGATACGCTGAGATGAGTCAGTTGTAGGTTGGCAAAAACGAATATTTGGCAGCGTACTCGAGCTGCTGCGCGGTGAAGTCTTCCGGATACTCCACGGTGACATCGACGATCTCGTCGCCCGTGGTCACTGCAGTCAAGCGCGGCTGGATGAAGCCGGCGTACGGAGCGAGGTTGAGCACGTCGTACCGGGCGCGGACCTCCTTGTGCAAGGTCGGCTCGACCTTCACGCCGTAGTCCTCGATCAGCTTGCGCGCGGCCTCCAGGTCGCCCTCGCTCTTGATGCGCTGCACCTCGTGCAGCAGGCGTCCGAACAGCTTGCGCAGCTTCACGTAGTCGCGAACCGCGTAGTAGGTCTTGCCGGTGCGCTCGACGCGCTCGATCACCTGCTCGTCGCTGCCCTGCGCCAGTACCCAGCGCGTGATGAACGCGCGGTTGCGCATGTGCGACTCCTCCAGCTGCTCGCCGAGCGGGACACGCGCGAGCTGGGTGAGGAGCCCCGAGCGAACGTATGCGTCGTAGGCCGCGCGGCCGACCTCGAGTGACGGAATCACGCGCAGCTCCACCAGCTTCGGATCCAGCATGAAGTACAGCGCGACGAGGTCCGCGCGACCTTCTTCCAGCGCACCTGCGTAACCCTGCAGCGTCTCGTTGGCCGGCCCCACGTTCGGCGCCTGCTGGCCCGAGGCGTGGCCGATCACCTCGTGCAGGTCGACCATCAACGCCGTGGCCGCACCGCCGAACTGCTTGGCGCGCGCGATCTCGCGGGTGTTGGCCGCGAACTCCTCGAGCATGCCGTTGTCGCGCGATTCCGCGTCGTAAGCGCCCAGGATGTTGCCGAGCGTGACGGACTTGGAGCCGTACTTGGCGCGGATCCAGCTCGAGTTGGGCAGGTTGATGCCGCTCGGCATCGCCGGTGCCACGTCGCCCGCACCGACCACGGCCTGGATCACACGCGCACTGATGCCGACCACGCTCTTCTTCCGGTACGGCTCCGGAAACGGCGCGTGGTCCTCGAACCACTGCGCGTTCTTGCTCAACGCCGCGATGCGCTTGGTGGCGACCTCGTCCTCCAGCTGCACCAGCGACTCATAGCTTGCGCGCAGGTCGAGCGCGTCGCCGTAGGTCTCGATGAAGCCGTGGATCAGGTCGATCTTGCCTTCGGTGTCCGCGACCCACGCGATCGAGTAGGCGTCCCAGGTGCGCAGATCGCCGGTCTGGTAGAACTCGATCAGGCGCTCCAGCGCGAGCTTCTGCGTCGGCGTCTCGGCGACCGTCACGGCGCGCTGCAGCCACTTCACGCACTCGGCGAGCGCGGCGCCGTACATGCCGCCCACCTTCCAGACGCGCTCCTCGATCGCGCCGCTCTCCCGCTTCACCAGCTGCGAGTTGAGTCCGTAAGACGGGGGAGTCTTGTCGTTCTCGCGGCTGGCGCTCTGCTTGGCCGCGCGCAGCACCTCGTCCTTGTCGAGGTTGACGTAGAAGTGGTTCGCGCTGTCGCGCACGGGATCTTTGTCGGCGTCCTTCTCCACGCCCTTGGGCGCGACCTTGGGGTCGAAGATCACCGGCGTGAGCTTCTGGAGCAGCTTGTCCACCGTCTCCCCGGCGGCGAGCGGCAGCTCCGACGGCTTGAGCGAGCGCACGAAGCTCGCGAAGTCCGAGCTGCTCAGTCCCTCGGGCACGAACTTGCGGCTCGAGTAGTGGTGGTGGATGCCGTTCGAGAACCAGACGCGCTTGGTGTACGCGAGGAACGCCGCAAAGCCGGGCGCGCTGCGGTCACCCTGGTAGTGGTTGACGACCGCCTCCAGCGTCCGCCGCACCGCCAGGTTGTGCTCGTACCTTTGGTCGTACGTGATGTCGCGGCCGCTGAGCGCCGCCTCCTGCAGGTAATAGAGCAGCTGCTTCTGCTGCAGGCTGAGCGCGTCGAAGCCCTGGATCCGGTAGCGCAGGATGCGCAGGTCCGCGAAGCTCTCCACGCGCACCTTGAACGACGGCTCCAGCTTCTCGCGCAGCGGATCGAGCGGCTTCAGGATCGGCGGTGGCAGCCGCCCTTCGTTGGGCGGTGGACGCTTGCAGCCGGCGGCACTCGACAACGCACACGCGAGCAGGAGGATAGGCGCTCGCTTGAAACGAGCGGAGAGTCGAGACCCGGAGCGCACCGGCCGATGGTAGGCGGTCGCTCCAAGGTGTCAATGTTCGTCACATGCCGCAGCCAGCCGACACCGCCGAGCTCACGGCGCAGGCGTTGTCGCAGCCGTCGCACTGCACGTCGTTGCTGTCGTCGCAGGCTTCGGTGCCCTCGATCTCCCCGTCGCCGCAGCCGCCGACGCGGTAGCTCAGATCATCGATGAACAGCCGGTCGGCCGGAGCCATTGGGACGGTGGCCAGCGGCGTGTACGTGATCACTACCTGGTCCACGGGCTGCGTGGCGCCGAGGTGCGTGAAGCGAACCGTCTTGGTCCCCGGGATCAACACCGGCGCCGCCTCCGGGATCGTCTTCTCGCCCGCGCGCAGCGTGATCTTGAGCCCTGGCAGGTTGTCGACGTCGAGGAGGTCGAAGCCGAGCTCCGCCACCGGTTGCGAGAAGCCGATCGCGAGCTGCGCGAGCGGCGTGGCCGCGGCCATGCCCTGGGGCACCTCGAGCGCGGTCGGGGTCATGAGGCCTGCGATCACCGTCGTCGACATCGGCAGCGGGCGGACCAGCGGCGGCGCGACCGGGGGTGTGCCTGTCGTGATCGAGTTGACGCCGCAGGCTGCGAACTGCGTGATCGCGATCGGGATCAGCTCGGTGGCGGGGGCTGCGACGATGGGCAGGCCGGTGCAGGTGGTCTCGAAGCCGATCCTGCGCGTCGCGATGCCGATCGGCACGCAGCGCGTCATGCCCACGCCGGCGCGATAGCCCACGGCGCAGGTGCAGGTGTAGTTGGGGGAGCCCGCGGCGCAGGTTCCCATGCCGCACGGGTTCGCGGCCGGGCAGCCCTGCGGCGGCTTCACGCAGGCGCCGTTCACGATCTGGTAGCCGGGCTGCGTGCAGGCGCCCACGCAGACGCCGCTGACGCAGGTCGCGCTGCCGTCCTTGGGGGCGCTCGGCTTGCAGTCGGCGTCGGCGGCGGGCCCGTCGCGGGTGCCGTCGCAGTCGTCGTCGCGGTTGTTGCACTTCTCGGGCTTGCCGGGGGCGACGTCCTTGTCGCTGTCGTTGCAGTCGAGGCCACCGCACGCGATCGAGTCGACGCTGTCGCCGTCGCCGTCGGGCTTGGCGAGGCAGGTCGAGCACTCGCCGCTGGCGCTGTCGCAGGTCATGTCCTTGGAGCAAGTGACCGGGCTCGAAGAGGGCACGCAGCCCTGCGGGTCCGCGTTGCTGCTCTTCGGGTCGCAGGTCTCCTTGCCGTTGCAGAGGTTCCCGTCGTCGCACTCGATCTTGGTGTCGGTCTCGCAGTTGACGGGGGTCTCCATCTCGCTCGCGTCAGGCTCCGGATCGCCACCTGCGTCGCGCCCGGTGCTGCCCGCGTCGCGCTCGACCTTGCCGCCGTCGTCAGCAGGCAGCACCGCGTCGCCGCCCAGCGCCACGTCGATCACGCGCACGCGCTCGGGCTCGAACGGCGCGCTCGCGCGCTGCTCGGCGAGCAGGCCCGCGGCGCCGGTGGCCGACACCAGCAGCGTGATCGTGTCCGTGCTCTTGTTGCCGGCCTCGGGCAGCACCACGATCTCGACCGGCCAGTTGAGCTCGTCCTTGCCGAAGCTCACCGTCTGGTCGCCGTTGTTGCGCACGGTGACGCGCAGCGACTGGATGTCGCGCCGCACCGAGGGGCCCGCGTTGATGCGGAACGTGAGCTGCGTGCGCGTGACCTCGTCGCTACAGGCGAACGCGAGCAGCGCGAACAGACAGAGACAGATCCTACGTACCGTCATGGGTGTCCCTCGAGTGCGCTGAACACGCCACCGGGCGGCGTGTTGGTGTCGCTCACGTTCGCGGCAGAGAGCTTGTCGTCACGCGTGGCCAGCACGACGGGCACGACGATCGCGGCCACCACCACCACGGCCACGCCGGTCCACAGCCACGGGTTCTTGTACAGCGGGCGATCGCTGCGCCGCTCGTGCGAGTCGAGGTTCACGAAGCGGGTGCCGCGCGCCGGCTCGGGCTCCGCCTCGCGTGCGACCTCTTCGGGCGTCGGCACGACCGGCGCAGCGACCACCGGGGCCGGTACCTTGTTGAGCACCACCGTCCAGGTCTCGCTCTCGCGGCCCTTCACGTACAGGCTGCGCGACTCGGCGAGGTAGCCCTCGGCGTGAAACTCGAAGTTGTGCTCGCCCACGTCGAGCACGATCGGCTCTTTTCCGATCACGGCGGGGTTGCCGTCGACGGTCACATTCGCATCCGCCGGCGTGACCTGAATCGTCAGCTTGCCGACGAAGCGCTCGGCGCGCGTCAGCAGCTGCTCGGTCTCGACGCGCAGCTTGCCGTCGAGCGGCTTCACTTGCGAGTCGAGCGCGCTGGTCAAGAACGACACACTCTCGCGATAGCTGCGCAGCTCGAACGCCGTCATCCCGAGTCCGCGCAGCGTGCGCGCGTTCGGATAGAGGCGATGTGCCTCCTCGAACAGCGCGCGCGCCTCGGGCCAGTTCTTGGCGTGGTACTCGGACAGCGCCTCACGCACGGTGGAGCGGTAGGCGGTGGGTTCGCCGGGGTCGCGCGCGTCCTGGGCGAGCGCATGCGGCACATGGGCCATGAAAGCCACAGCGAGCAGCGCTGCAAGAACGGCGCGATAAGCATGCAAGATTGTGTGCGTCACGAGACACTCCGCGGAACAGCGGTGATTTCGACACGAGCGGCCGGACACGTAAGTTGAGCGGCTAGCGCTGTCAATGTTCGCTGCGGGGGCTTTTCATTCCTGGGGAATCGTCGCGCAGGGTGATCGCGTTTCCTCAGCATCGGTGGTGAGGTAAGCGCAAACGCGAGAGCTGGGAAAAAGAGCGTGCACGCATCCCAACAAGCCACTTTAGTTCGGCGAGTTCCTGCTCTCGTGACACACTGCCCGGCAGTTGTAATGGCTGCTTTTCCCGCGTCTGACATCTGTGTCATGGGTGTCAGGGGGCTCAGCCCAGACCACGGGCCGGCTTCTTGCAGAGCCGATGGCGGTCCGGGACTCGCCCCGCGGAATTTGCTTCGAGGTCACCGTGCAGACTGAGCTTTCGCCGCAGCCAGGCCAGCTGGTGGGCGGCAAGTACCGGATGATTCGCCAGCTCGGACAGGGCGCCATGGGCGCCGTGTACGAAGCCGAGCACGTCGGTACCGGAAAGCGCGTCGCCATCAAGTGGCTGCATCCGCACGTGATGGAAAACCGGATGGCCGTGGAGCGCCTCATGCGGGAGGCGCAGGCCTCCGCGCGCGTGCGCCACACGAACGTGGTCGATGTCTACGACGTGGAGCGCGAGGGCGACGCGTTGTTCCTGGTCATGGAGCTGCTCAACGGCGAGCCGCTGACCAACATGCTCGAGCGTGGCGGTGAGCCCTTCCACGCGGTGCTCAGCTTGATCGCGCAGGCGATGCGCGGCGTCGCCGAGGCGCACCGGCAGGGCATCGTTCACCGCGACATCAAGCCGGACAACATCTTCCTCGCGTACCAGAGCGATCGCGCGCAGCCGCTCGCCAAGGTGCTCGACTTCGGCATCTCCAAGCTCGACACGCCGCCCAGCGGCGGGCTCTCGCTCACGCAGACGGGCAGCGCGCTCGGCACGCCGCTGTACATGTCGTACGAGCAGCTCGCGGGCGCGCGCGACGTGGACGCGCGCAGCGACATCTACGCGTTCGGCGTGATCATGTACGAGGCCCTGACCGGCATGCTGCCGTACAGCGCCGAGAACTTCGCGGAGCTGGCGGCCAAGGTGATCACCACCGACCCGCCCACGCCGCGTGAGCTGCGCCCGGAGATCCCGGAGGCGCTCGACCAGATCATCACCTGGGCAATGCGCAAGCGGCGCGACGAGCGCCCCGCGAACCTGGGGGTGCTGCTCGACGCGCTGCACCCGTTCACGCTGCCGCCCGATGCGCGGCTCTCGGACTCGCTGTCCACGCGCGCCACCTCGCTGCCGCCGCCTCCGCCCTCGATGGCGGCCTCGCCGTCGCAGTCCGGCTCGCGCCTGCAGCCGTACCAGGCCACGTACGACTCGGGCATGCGCTCGGGCGCGCGCGTGCCGCAGTCGTCCACGCCGCCGCCGGTGAGCGCGATCCCCTCGGCTGCGCCGCCCTCGCTGCGCCTGCCCACGCAGTACGACGACTACCCGCGCCAACAGCAGCGCTACGACAACCGGCCGGCGCTGATGGCCGGCACGATGTCCGAGTACCAGCTGCCCAAGCGCTCGAGCGGCGGCGTGTGGCTCGTGCTGGGCGCGCTGGCCGCTGCGGGAGCGGGCGCGTTCGTGTACCTGAAGCCCGGCGTCGGCGCGGACGCCCCGGTGGCCAACCAGGCCCAGCAGCCGAGCCAGGCGCAGCAGCAGCCCACCTGGCCGCCGCCGAGCACGGTCGGCCCGGACAAGCAGCCCGCGGCCGCGCAGGTGCAGGCCCAGACCCAGCCAGCCGAGGCGCCAGTGGCTCCTCCGCCCGCCGCGGTCGAGCAGCCGGCCGAGGCGAAGGCCGAGGCAGCGGTCGAGGCCGACGCGGGCTTGCCCGTGCAGGAGCTCGTCAAGCGGCCCGGCCAGCTGCGCGCGCCAATCGCGCAGAAGGGCGCGCCCGCCGTGAAGGCACACCCGAGCTGGCGCCCCAGCGGCGAGGACATCGTCTACCAGCCGCCGGTGGTCTACCAGCCGCCGGCGCCGGTCGAAGAGCCCGTCCCCGAGAAGCCCAAGACGATCGAGGTCCCGGGCACCGCCCCGAACCCGTTCGCCGACGAGCCCGCTCCCGCGCCCGCCGACAAGTACCGCGCAGGCCGCCCCGAGGAAGACGAGTTCTGAGCTTCAGCTCAGCTCGATGAGCAACAGCTCGGGCTGCTCCAGGTACGCGATCACGTCGTAGGCGAAGGCGGCGCCGATGTGGCCATCGATGATGCGGTGGTCGAACGAGAGCGACAGCAGCATCACGTTGCCGATCACGATCTGGCCGTTCTTGACCACCGGCCGCTCCTTCACGGCGTGCACGCCGAGGATGCCGACCTCCGGGTAGTTCAGCACCGGCGTGGCGAGCAGCCCGCCCAGCTTGCCGAGCGAGGTGATGGTGAACGTGGAGCCGCTCAGCTCGGACGACGGCAGCTTGCCCGCGCGTGCGCCCTCGGACAGGCGCTGAATGTCCCTCGCGATCTGCAGCGGGCTCTTGCGATCCGCATCGCGCACCACGGGCACCATCAGGCCCTGCTCGGTCGCGGTGGCGATCCCGATGTGGAAGTAGTTCTTGTACACGAGCTCGTTGCTGCGCTCGTCCAGCACCGTGTTCAAGATCGGGTGCTTCTTCAGCGCCAGCGTGACCGCCTTCACGATGAACGGCAGGTAGTGCAGCTTCGCGCCCAGGAGCTCGAACTGCGGCTTCAGGCGCTCGATCATCGCCTTCAGCTCACCGACGTCGACCTCCTCCACGAACGTGAAGTGCGCGGCCTTCTGCACCGAGGTCTGCATACGCTCGGCGATCCGGCGCCGCAGCCCCACGAACGGCTTGCGCTCCTCCAGCGCGCTCGGCTCGGACGCGTCGCGCGCGCGCAGGTCGTCCTTGGTGACGCGGCCGTTGGGGCCCGTGGGCTGCACGGTGCGCAGGTCGATGCCGAGGTCGCGCGCGAGCTTGCGCGTGGCCGGCGTGGCGAGCGGCTTGGCGGCGAAGTGTTCGACCCTTGGCTCGCGCGCAGACTCACGGCGCGCCTCGACCGGCGGCTCTAGCTCGACGGCGTTGTTCTCCGCGGGCGCGCGCTCGAACGAACGCGTCAAAAAGCCCATGCCGGGCAAGCTCTCGCGGATGTCGCCCACCGCGCTCGCGGTCACCGAGCCGTTGCTGCGAGCTGGCACCGAGCCGCTTCGCTTGTGGGGGATCGGCGTCACCTGCGCGCCGCCGGTGTCGATCACCACCAGCACGCTGCCCACCGGCACGCGCTCGCCGACCTTCGCGCACAGCTGCGCGATGCGTCCGCTGTGCGGCGCGCCGATGGTGACCGTGGCCTTGTCGGTCATCACCTCGACCATCTCCTGGTCTTCCTGCACCTGCACGCCCGGCGCGACGTGCCACGCGACGACTTCGCCCTCCGCGACGCCCTCGCCGATGTCAGGAAGCTTGAACTCGAACAGCGGCATCGCTCTCCTGTCGAAGCGCGCGGTTTCTCCGCGCGCGAGCCATGTCAATACGCAGCCGTCTCGAGCAGCGCCGGAACGATCCGGTGTGCGAGCGGCAGGTAGTCGTTCTCCAGCGTGTAAGGGAAGGGCGTGTCGTGGCCCGTCACGCGCACCGGTGGCGCCTCCAGGTGCAGGAACGCCTTCTCGCACACCAGCGAGACTAGCTCCGCGCCGAAGCCGCACGTGCGCGGCGCTTCATGCACCACCACCACGCGGCCCGTGCGCTTGACGCTCTCGACGATGGTGTCGATGTCGACCGGCCACAGCGTGCGCAGGTCGATCACCTCGACATCGACCTTGGGAGCCACGTGCTCGGCCGCCGCGATCGCCTCGTACAACATCGCGCCCCACGCGATCACCGTCACGTGCTCGCCCGGTCGCACCACCTTGGCCTTGGTCAACGGCACCGTGTAGTCGCCGTCGGGCACGTCCATCTTGGCCGCGCGGTACACGCGCTTGGGCTCGAAGAACAGCACCGGGTCCTCGTCGCGGATCGCGCTCAGCAACAGGCCCTTGGCGTCGACCGGGTTGGAGGGGCACACCACCTTCAGCCCCGCCACGTGGATGAACAACGACTCCGGCGACTGCGAGTGGTAGTGCCCGCCGCGAATGCCACCGCCGAACGGCGTGCGGATCACCATCGGGATGCCGAACTCGCCGCCCGAGCGATAGCGGTACTTGGCCGCCTCGCTGACGATCTGATCGAACGCGGGATAGATGAAGTCCGCGAACTGGATCTCGGGCACCGGTCGCAGGCCGTACATCGCCATGCCGATCGACGCACCGACGATGCCGCCCTCCGCGAGCGGCGTGTCGATCACGCGCTCGCTGCCGAATTCGTCCTGCAAGCCTGCGGTGACGCGGAACACGCCGCCCACCTTGCCCACGTCTTCACCCAAAACCACCACGCGCTCGTCGCCGCGCATCGAGATGCGTAAGGCGTCGTTGATCGCCTGCACCATGGTCATCTCGGGCAAGTGCTTACTCCTTCTCCGGCCGCGGACCGCGCTTCGAGGTCTCGTATTGCTCGTCGAGGTGCCAGGGGCGCTCGGCGTACACGCCGTCGAACATGCTGCGCAGCGCTGGCGCCGGCTTCTTCTCCGCGATCTCGACGCAGGCCTTGATCTCGGCGTCGAGCTGGCCGACCAACCTGCGCTCCTGCAGCTCACTCCAGGCGCCGAGCAGCTCCAGGTGCCGGCGCAGCCGCGTCAGCGGATCTCCCTTGATCTGCAGGTCGACCTCTTCCTGCAAGCGGTACGCCTTGGGATCGTCGGACGTCGAGTGCCCGCCGAGGCGATAGGTCACCAGCTCGATCAGCGTGGGACCTTGCTCGCTGCGCTCCACGGCCTCGCGTACCGCGCGATAGGTCGCCAGCGCGTCGTTGCCGTCGACGCGCACGCTGCGCACGCCGTACGCCGCGCCCTTGGCGGCGAAGCTGGCGGACGCGGTCTGCTTGTCGCTCGGCACGCTGATCGCCCAGCGGTTGTTGCGGCACAAGAAGACCGTGGGTGTCTTGTACACGCCGGCGAAGTTGAGGCCGGTGTGGAAGTCCGGCGTGCTGGTGGCGCCGTCGCCGAAGAACACCGCCGTGGCGAGCTTTTCTTTCTTGAGCTTGGCGGCCCAGCCGAAGCCGACCGCGTGCATGATCTGGGTGCCGATCGGCGAGCTCACGGACGCGTACTGCCACTGCCTGCCGGTCACGTGATCGGGCATCTGCCGGCCCTGCACCACGTCGTCGGCGTTGCCGAACATGTTGTCGACGTAGCGCTGCAGCGGGAAGCCACGCCAGAGCAGCGCACCGAGCTCGCGGTAGCAGGGGAAGATCCAGTCCTCGGCGCGCAGCGCGGCGGCGGCCGCGATGATCGCGGCCTCCTCGCCCCGGCAGCCCACGTGGAAGCTGACGCGCCCCTGGCGCTGCAGGGCGAGCATGCGGTCGTCGAGCACGCGCGTGCGCAGCATCGCCTCGTAGATGCGTACGACCAGCGCCGTGTCGAGCTTGGGATCGAGGTGCGGATCGGCGCGCCCGTCGGCGCCGAGCACGGTCTCGATGTCCGGGTGCTCGATGTTTCGCGAGGGCGGGAGCTCGTAGCGGATCATGGGATCACCGTGAGGCGCTTCTTGCCGTAGCGATCGTCGAAGCTGGCCTTCTGGCCGCGCAGGATGCCGTTCAAGAAGCCCTCCGCTGCCCGGTAGCTCGAGCGAACGAGCGGACCGGAAGACACGTGCTTGAAGCCCATGCGCTCGCCCTCCGTGCGGTAGCGAGCGAACTCCTCGGGGTCGACGTAGCGCACCAGCTCGGCGTGCTTGGGCGTGGGGCGCAGGTACTGGCCGATCGTCAGCACGTCGATGTCGGCCTCGCGCAGCTTGTGCATCGCCTCCATCACCTCGGCCTCTTCCTCGCCGCAGCCGACCATCAGCGAGGTCTTGGTCACGTTGGCGCCGGCGTCGCGCGCCCAGCGCAGCACGTCGACCGAGCGCTGCCAGGAGCAACGCGCGTCGCGCATCGAGCGCTGCAGCCGCGGCACCACCTCGACGTTGTGTGCGAACACGTCGGGGCGACCTTCCTCGACCACCGTGCGCACGTCCGCCTGCGCGCCGGCGAAGTCGCCGACCAGCGTCTCGACCAGCAGGTCCGGGCACAGCTCGCGGATGCGCTGCACGGTGCGCGCCACGTGGGCGGCGCCGCCGTCGAGCAGGTCGTCGCGGTCGACCATCGTCATGACCACGTACGAGAGGCCCATCTGCGCGAGCGCGCGGGCCGTGTTCTCCGGCTCGCGGGGATCGACCACGCCGCGCGGGTTACCGGTGTTGACGGCACAGAAGCGGCAGCCGCGGGTGCAGGTCTCGCCGAGGATCATGATCGTGGCGGTGCCCTGGCTCCAGCACTCGCCGATATTCGGGCAGCGCGCTTCCTGGCACACGGTCTTCAGGTCGAGCCGCTGGAATCGCTCTTTGAGCTCTTCGTACTGCTCGCCACCGGGCATGCGAACGCGGAGCCACTCCGGCTTGCGCTGAGGCAGATTCATCCGTGATCCTCCACCGGCTTAACGCTGCCGGTACCCGACTCCAAAAGTACCTGCTCTCTCCAGGGTAGAGACAGTCGCTCGCCGCGCCAAGCTTCAGTACGTCTCCGAGGTGAGACCCCGAACGGAGCCGTGACATGGCTGAGGTAGCGCAAGCATCATCACTTGTCGCGCGCCTCACCTCTGATGACGCGCATGCTAAGTCATTCGCGTGAACGCACTGGTCGAACGCTGGCCGCACTTCGCGCGCCTCGGTCGCGTGGAGCTCGCCACTTTGCCGACACCGGTCGAGCCGCTGCCGCGCATCTCTGAAACGCTCGACAGCGAGATCTATGTCAAGCGTGACGATCTCACCGCCGCTCGCTACGGCGGCAACAAGGTGCGCAAGCTGGAGTACCTGCTCGCCGCCGCCAAGCAGCGCGGCGCGAACACCCTCATCACGGCCGGGGCGGTGGGAAGCCACCATGTGTTCGCGACCGCACTGTACGGGCGCGAGCTCGGCCTGGAGACGTACGCGGCGCTGACGCCGCAGCCGTATGCGCGGCACGTCGAGGACCAGCTGCGCGCGGGACTGGCGGTGGGCGCGCATCTCTACCCCGTGCGCGGCCTGGCGGAGATGGCCGAGCGCATGCTCGAGCTGAGCGTGCGGCTGCGCTTTTGGGGCAGGAAGCCCTTCTTGATCCCGCTCGGCGGCTCCAGCGTGTACGGCACGCTCGGCTTCGTGAATGCGGGGCTCGAGCTAGCCCAGCAGATCGACGCGGGGGCGTGTCCGGACATCGACGCGATCTACGTCGCGGCCGGCACCTGCGCCACCGTGGCGGGCATCGCGCTGGGGCTGGCCGCGGGCGGCGTGAAGACGCAGGTGGTCGGCGTACGCGTGACCGACCGGCTGCTCGCCAACCAGGTGCGGATCGCCAAGCTGATCCACGAGGCCGACAAGCTGCTTCGCAGCGTGGAGCCGCGCTTCCCGGCGGTCGGCGAGCGCGCTCTGGCGAGCATCCAGCTGGACTCGAACCAGTTCGGCGACGGCTACGGCCGCAGCACCCCCGGCAGCGACGCCGCGCGCGACCTGGCCGCGAGCGAGGGCCTGACCCTGGACGAGACGTACACCAGCAAGACGTTCGCCTGCCTGCTGCGCGAAGCCGGCGGCACCAACTACGGCGGCGTCCGCCGCGGTCAACGCCTGCTCTACTGGCACACGCTCTCCAGCGCCCCCCTCGACCCGTTCCTGCAAGGCGCCCCCGAAGCCCCCGAACGCTTCGTCAAGCTAATGACCCTAGGCTAAAACGTTCAGATCAGCATGACCGGGGCGCACTCGCGGGTGATGGCCAGGCGGTGCAGGCGGGCATCGCGGAGCTTGGGGCAGGCTCCGCCTCGCTCCAGCAGGCGTACGGTGCGGCCCTCGAGCAGCCAGTCCTGCTCATACTCGTAGCTCACGCCGTCGATCTCGACGCGCACAAAGCTCGGGTCTTCGACGTCGTCGCTGAGCTCGAACTCGCACGGCACCAGCTCCCCGGCGATGCGCGTCAGCTCGGCCAGCAGGGAGCTCTCGTCCTCCACCGGCAGGTACTTGTCCGTGCCGCCGTGCCGGGCGAAGCCGTCCATCGCGATGGCGGCGGCCTGGTCGCTCGCGGTGTCGTAGCCGATCACGTAGGTCTTGATGCCCGCTGTGTGCAGGGCGTCGATCGCCTTGTTGGTAGCCTCGATGTCTTCGGGCAGCGTCTTGGTGCCGCCCACGCCGCAGGTGGGCTGCCCGTCGGTCACCAGCAACACGTACTTCGGGGCGACGCGGCAGTCCGGGCAGAGCCCCGTGTCGAGCGCGCCCAGCGCGGCCGTCAGCGACGCGGCGGTGGGCGTCGCGCCGACGTCGGGCGCGGAGCGATCGAGCACGCTCGCAATCTGCGTCGCGCTGCCGGTGGCGACCTCCACGTCGAGCTTGCCCGGGTCACAGCCGGCGCCGCCACCGAGGGAGACGCCCCCGGAAGTCGCCGGGAACAACATCAGCCCGAACGCCACCGTTTCGGTCAGCTCCGAGGTGAGCTTCTTCAGCGCGCGCACGGACGGCTGCCAGCGGTTCTTGCCCGCGTTCCGGATGTCCCCGAGGCCGACCATGCTGCCGGAACGATCCTGCACGATCAGGATCTCGGGCTCCGCCGGGTCGGACGGAAGCTGGATCTTCTGGCAGGCGGCGGGGTCGATCGGCGCCTTCTTGCCCGCTTCGCTGCTGCCGGCATCGCGAGCGGTCGAAGGCTCGTCGCTCTTGGACGTCGTGTTGCTGGAGCCACCACACGCGGCGAGCAGCGAGCTGCACAACGTCAGGACCTGCCATCGTGAAGCCCGCATCGCCACTCCCGCAGGCCCGTTCTCCCGAGCTGCGAGAGTCCGCATACCACGAACGCTCGCGCCAGCGCCCGCGAACAACGCCTGGCCTGCGCAAGAACTCGCGAAAATCGCGGCAATTCAGCCCTGCATTCAGCTTTCCAGCGCTCAGTTGAGCGTGGCGCTGAACTCGAGCGTGACGGCGTGGCCAGTGACGGTGCTCTTGTAGTTTGCGATCTCGATCGGCGCGACCGCCAGCATGCCCTTGATCGCCGCGCCGATGCCCCACTCGCCGCGCCCGCCGACCCACCACTCCTTGCCGATCGCGAGCGCGCCCGCGAAGCCTGCGCTGCTCTCGATGTTCACCTCGGTGACGCCGAACGTCTCGTAGTCGCGCGACTCGGTGAAGCCGCCCGTGCCGAGCACGAGCGTGACGTAGAGGTTGTACGGCATCACGTAGTAGGTGCCGCCCGCGCCCAGCATCCACAGCGTGCTGTTGATCGCGTCGTAGCCGTTGTCCTCCACGCCATCGATCTTCTTCTTGGCGTCGAAGAACGTGAAGGTGAGGTTGCCGTGCAGGATGAAGTTCTCGACGATGCGGCCGCCGATGCCGACGTCCAGGGTGAACGCGACGCCGCGCGTTCGCACCTTGGAGACGTTGCTGTCGATACGATCTTTGTAGCTCGCACCGCCGGCGCCGAAGCCGCCGCCGAGGTGCAGGTAGAAGCCCTCGTGCTCGTGCGAGCCCGGGCCGGGACGACGGCCTTGCACTGCTTGATACGTGGGCTGCGGGTAGTCCGATGGCGCGGCCTCGATGCCGTAGTAGCCGGGCGGCGGCTGCTCCGCGGGCGTGCCGTACGCGGGCGCGTAGCCCGGCGCGTAGTACACGGGCGGCGCGGACGGGTAGCCGGCGGGCGGCGCACCCGCCGGCGGCGCGAGCGGCGAGGCCTGGGGGGTGTACGCGCCTGGCGGCGGAGCCGGCAGCGTGGCCGCAGGCGGCACATCGTTGGCAGCAGGCGGGGAAGGCACGGGCGCCGGTGCCTGCGCTTCGGCGGAGGAGGCGATCGCCCCGCCGACGGCTGACCACAATGCGATCGAGAGCCATACAGCGCGAGCAAATCTCATCTTCGTTCCCCGTGTCACGCGCGCTGCCCACTGGCAACTATCGGAGATGCTGTCCATAGTGCCAGCCTCGACCTCGCTGGGGGTGGCCGGCCGCAGCACTCGCTGCGCTGACCTGAGAGAGTCCCCTCGAACCTGATCCGGATCGTGCCGGCGGAGGAAAGCGACATGGAATCGTCCGACAAGCGCCCCCAAACCAATCGGCTTCGCGTAGCTGGCGACGACGTCGCCAACCTGCGCGAGCTGCCGCCGCTCGCACAGAGCTTTCCCAACTCGCTCAAGGTCGAACAGGGCGAGCTCGCTGTTCCATTCCGCGAGATCGCGCTCGCCAACGGCGAACCGTCGATCAAGGTCTACGACACCACTGGCCCGCAAGGCGTGCCGGTGCGTCAGGGACTGCCCAAGCGCCGCGCCCCTTGGATCGCCACGCGCACGGACGCGACGCCCACGCAGATGTACTACGCGCGTCGCGGCATCGTGACCGAGGAGATGCGCTTCTGCGCCATCCGCGAGAACGTCGAGCCCGAGTTCGTACGCAGCGAGATCGCACGCGGTCGCGCGATCATCCCGGCCAACATCAAGCACACCGAGCTCGAGCCGATGATCATCGGCCGCAACTTCCTCGTGAAGATCAACGCGAACATCGGCAACAGCGCGGTCTCGTCGTCGATCGAAGAAGAAGTCGAGAAGCTGCAGTGGTCGGTGCGCTGGGGCGCGGACACGGTGATGGATCTGTCCACCGGCAAGCGCATCCACGAGACGCGCGAGTGGATCCTGCGCAACTCGCCCGTGCCGATCGGCACCGTGCCGATCTACCAGGCGCTCGAGAAGGTGAAGGGCAAGGCCGAGGACCTGAACATCGACGTCTTCCTGGAGACGCTCGAGGAGCAGGCCGAGCAGGGCGTCGACTACTTCACGATCCACGCCGGCGTGCTGCTGCGCTACGTGCCGCTGACCGCCAAGCGCGTGACCGGCATCGTCTCGCGCGGCGGCTCGATCATGGCCAAGTGGTGCCTCAGCCACCACAAGGAGAACTTCCTGTACACGGAGTTCGACCGCATCTGTAAGTTGCTCGCGAAGTACGACGTGAGCTTCTCGCTCGGCGACGGCCTGCGTCCCGGCTCGATCGCGGACGCCAACGATGCGGCGCAGTTCGGTGAGCTGGAGACGCTCGGTGAGCTGACGAAGAAGGCCTGGGAGTACGACTGCCAGGTGATGATCGAGGGCCCCGGCCACGTGCCAATGCACCTGATCAAAGAGAACATGGACAAGCAGCTCGAGGTCTGCCACGAGGCGCCGTTCTACACGCTCGGGCCGCTTACCACGGACATCGCGCCTGGCTACGATCACATCACCAGCGGCATCGGCGCCGCGATGATCGGCAGCTTCGGCTGCGCCATGCTCTGCTACGTCACGCCCAAGGAGCACCTCGGCCTGCCGGACCGCAAGGACGTGAAGGACGGCGTGATCACCTACAAGATCGCCGCGCACGCGGCCGATCTCGCCAAGGGCCACCCCGGCGCGCAGGACCGCGACAACGCGCTCAGCAAGGCGCGCTTCGACTTCCGCTGGGAAGACCAGTTCAACCTCGCGCTCGATCCGGAGACCGCGCGCTCGTTCCACGACGAGACGCTGCCGAACCAGGCATCGAAGAGCGCGCACTTCTGCAGCATGTGCGGCCCGCACTTCTGCTCGATGAAGCTCACGCAGGACGTGCGCGACTACGTCGAAGCGGAAGCCCAGAAGGGCATGGAAGACAAGGCGCGCGAGTTCCGCGAGGGCGGCAGCGAGCTCTACGTCGCCGAGGAGTGATCACCAGTCGGACTTCGCGGTCTGCTCTGCGAACAGCGCCGCACGTTCGTCGAGATCACGCAGCAAGCCATGCTGCTGCAGGGTCTCGATCAGCTTGCGCGGCGCGCCCTGCGCGCCGACGACCTCCACGTGGCCCGCTGCGATCGGCGCTGCCACCACGCGGCGGTCGCGCTCGATGCGCGCATTGTGTTGCTCGCCCACGCTGAACACGTAGTCGTCCTGCAGGCAGTGCAGCCCATCGGCGCTGAAGCGGCGACAGGTGTCGCGCTCGTCGGTGACCACGAGCAGGTGCTGGGCGACCGCGGGGTCGAGCGCGGCGGGCGCCACCACCATCGCGGCGCTAGGGTGGATCTGGTTCCAGCTGTCGCCGCTGATCGCGCGACACACCGCGTAGCTCACGCCGAACGACACCAGGTGATACGGGATCGAGCCGCAGCTACGCGCCACGTGGATGCCCGCGAACGGCGAGGAGACCGTGATCAGCCGATAGCGTCCGCCGGGCAGCGCGCGCTCCGTCTGCGCGAGGGCGGCGCGCGCGACCAAGCCGCCCTGGCTGTGGCCGAAAAGCAGGATCTCGCGGCGCCGGACCAAGATGGCAAGGTGCTCCACGGCCGCCCGCAGGCGCCGCGCGCTGACGAGCAGGCTCGCGCGTCCGTCGTAGCGGAAGCACACGGTCTGCTGACCGTCGGCGCGGAACGCGTCTGCCAACGCCGCGAAGCCGTCCTCCGCGCCGTGCATGCCGTGCACGAGGATCGCGAGTGGGCGCTCGGGATCGATCGCCACGCCCAGCTCGCCTCCGCAGCTCACCACGCCATTGAGCGCGAGGGTCAGCCCACGCACACGCAACGCCGTCGAAGACGGTGCATGGGTGTGCGCGCAGGCCGAGACCACGAACAGCGCAAGCGCGACCCACTTCATGCCGCAGCCTCCTGCCAGCCAGGTAGCCGCGACCGACTTTGTGTAAAGTACGTCTAATGTTTGTCAGGCTACGCCGTGCGGCATCGAGTGGCGCATCGGCGGCTTGCGCGCGGGCGAGGGCGAGACGCGCACCACCGGCACCCGTGCCTTGCGCATCACGCGCTCGGTCATGCTGTCGCCCAGGATGCGCGCGATGCCCTTGCGCGAGCGCGCGCCCATCACGATCACATCCGCGCCGTGCTGCGACGCGGCCGTCGCGATCGCCTCGTCGACGGCGCCGTACACGATCAACGCGCGCACCGGGGACAGCAGCCGCAGCCCTGACGCGGCCACGTCCAGCTTCTGGCGCAGGATCATCTCGTACTGCTGCGCGATTGGAGCTTGGAAGCCAGGTCTGCCCCCGCCGCCGAGCAACGGTTCGTCGAGCGCATGCAGGAGCAGCAGCTCGGCGCCGGCCGCTCGTGCGAGCTGGGCGGCCTCACGCGCCGCAAGGGCGGCGGTGTCGGAGAAGTCCACGGGGCAAAGGATTCGCTTGATCGTCGGCATGGCGTCCTCTTGGGCTGATGCGGTGCATACCGCGGGCCAAAGACGCGCTCGCCACGCTGGGGCAGCTCAGCAGGCGGCGCGCGCCGCTTGCACGGTGCGCGCGACCTCGGCGCGCCACGCGTCGGAGAAGCGATCCGCATCACCGAACCAAGCCTCGAGACTCTCCACCACGCGTGCGAAACCGCGCTTCTCGTCCACCACGGCCGCCACCAGCAGCGTGCCCACTTCGCTCGCGCCCAGCTCCTCACTCTCGCCTGCGAACGCGCGCGCGAGCTCGTTTTCAAGGGCTTCTCCGAGCACGGCGAGCCGCTCCTCACGCAGCGCCCGCGCGGCCGCACGCAGCGGCTCGTACGCGTGTGCGCGCTCGGGCACGAACGTGCACAGGCCTGCGTGCAGCAGCTCCAGGTGTTGTTCGAGCAACAAGCTCGGCATGCCCCGCGCGGCCAACACCCCCGCGAGCCAACGCACGTGGCGCAGGGCGAGTGCGTGATCTTCTCGCGCGAGTGTGGCCAGCCAGCAGCTGTCGCTGCGTGTGAAGCGCAGGCCGCGCTCGCCGTAGCGTGCGCCGTAGTACGCCCAGCTCTGGAACGACTGCTCGCCCGCGCGCAGCGCCGCGTGGACCTCGCGCACGTCAGT